>CAMCFW010000006.1 GCA_945874195.1 Chryseobacterium gleum | reverse complement strand
GCCCCAATGCCTACGACCAACATGGCCACCATCACCACTTTCAGCGATCTGAAGAAAATGTACATGAGAAGGGCCGTGACAAGCGCGGCATAAAGAATGAAAAGGAACATTTCCGAGGCCACAACCTTGGCCAAAATGCTGCGGATATAGGGCATGCCCGAATACCGCAATTTCGAGTTCAGCTTATCTTCGTATTTCTTACCCACGTTCACTATTCTGTCGGTCAGGTCCACCCGCTTTTTGCTGTCAAGCACCTTGGCATTCAAGGTGATGGCCATGACCGAAATGCCGGTCTGCTCGTCCCACATCATCTTGTCGTAAAACCGTAGTTTGACAATCTCGGCCTTAATGGAATCGAGCACGGCCTGATCGTCTGGCCTCTCTTTAGTTATTAGTTTGAAATCGAAGCGTTTCAGGCTGTCGTTGCGCACCAAGTGATAGCATCGCGCGGCCGATATGACCTCCTCAATGCCGTCCATCTGCCGAATTTCTTCGCCAAGGTCATACCAGGCGCCATACATGTCCTTTTGGAAAAGGTCCTTCTGCTCAATGCCGATAAGCAGCACGTCTCCATCTTCACCGAACTGCTCTTTGAACGCCTTATAGTTGATGAGGGTGCTATCGGTGGAAGGCAGCAAGGCGGCAAAATCGTAGCGCACCTTGACGGCCGTGGCCAAAAAACCCATCACCACGGTGATGAGGCCAATGCCTATCAGAAAGGCTATCCTGTTCTTAAGAATGATGCGTGCAACGGTCTGCCACATGATAGATACTGAAGATCGTTCTTTTGGTGCTTTTTTGAGGCCTGCGAAGCTAAGCAAATCAGGTAGGCCAACCAATCAGGAAATTAGAACGGGACGGACAAGTGACGTAAGACAGTGATGGCCGTTCCCGTTTCCTTAATTTCGCGCAGCAAATGAGACACGTTTCTGAAATAGCCTTCACCGACCCGGTACATCAGGACCGCTCTGGATCTGGGTTCACTCGGTTTATGCTCCGCTTCATTCGCGATGAGCGCGACATTGTCTTCATTCATCTCATTCTGAGGATCCTTCTTGTCATTGTTCCCATTGCGGTGTTTCTTTATTTGCCTGGGCGTTTCAACTGGTTGGTCGCTGTGGCCTATCTGGCCATCAACTGGGCCTTCTTCACGCCTCCGTACATTCTCATGTTGCATTGCACCAGTCATCGGCCGCTGTTCAAACGCGAAGTTGACTGGATGAACAAGATCATTCCTTGGTTCTTAGGCCCATTTTTCGGAGAAACGCCCGAAACCTATTTTGGGCACCACATGGGCATGCACCATCCCGAAAATAATCTGCGCGAAGACCTTAGCAGCACCATCGAATATCAGCGCGACAGTTTCGGGGATTTTCTGAAATACTTCTTGCGCTTCTTTACCTTGGGCATGGTGGACCTGACCAACTATTTTACACGTAAGAAGCGCTTCAAACTGCGCAGGAACACGGTTCTGGGCGAATTGAGCTGGTACCTGTTCGTCATTGGCATGAGTTTCGTGAACTGGCAGGCCACGCTGGTGGTGTTCATCATCCCGTTCGTTTTCACGCGCTTCGCCATGATGGCCGGAAATTGGGGACAGCACGCCTTTGTTGATGCCGATGCGCCAGCCAACTGCTACCGCAACAGTATTACGTGCATAGAGGTGGCTTACAACAAAAAGTGTTTCAACGATGGATATCATATCATTCATCACATAAAACCGGCCATGCACTACACCGATATGGCCAAGGAATTCCGCGATAATTTGGACGATTACAGACGAGAAAGAGCCATAGTTTTTGAGGGGATCGACTTCTTTATGGTGTGGTTTTTTGCCATGACCCACAACTATAAGGCACTGGCCAAGCACTTTGTACGCTTGGATGACTCATATGGCACAGATGAAGAAGTGATCGCCTTCTTGAAAACGCGATTGGCCAGATTGCCTGAGGAGAAGTTGATCTAGGGTCGGTCCAACTCGAAGTAAAGACACTCCATTCCGTACCAGACGCCCGTTCCTTTTTCCTTCAACCCAATCTTTTTGATTACCGACTGCGAAGCCAGATTATCGGGGTCTACAATGCCCGCGATTCG
The DNA here is from genome assembly GCA_945874195.1 of Chryseobacterium gleum. Taxonomy (GTDB): domain Bacteria; phylum Bacteroidota; class Bacteroidia; order UBA10329; family UBA10329; genus UBA10329. The sequence continues at coordinate 18,121 of CAMCFW010000006.1, read as the reverse complement.
TTTCAATCCCACCGTTTCGAAACCATGTTCAACGAGTGCTTTCCCCGCCTCTGTTGAATAACCCTGACCCCAGAATTTTCGCTTTATGCGAAAGCCGACTTCCACTTCGCCATTATCTGGCATGTGCCTTAGAATGTACCAACCGATGAATTCATTGGTTGTCTTCAGGTAGGTGGGCCAAAGCCCCAGGCCTGGTCTTTCAATCATGTAGTTCAACAGTTCGGGCACACGTTTCTCATAGTGCTCGCGCGATTGTGGCGCGCCACCCGTCAGATATCGCATCACCTCGGGGTCGCTGTCGAGGTCTACAAAATCTTCGAGATGTTCGGCCTTGAGCGGCTTCAGGACAAGCCTTTCGGTCTCTAAAAAAATGTCGGGATGGTTCACGCTACAAAGATGCAGAATAGCCCATTCGCGGTATTTCCTACCCAGCATGGCGGCATTAGATTTGAACCGTGCAATCAACACCCCCCATTTCTTCAATCACCGAAAAGGTATCCTTCTGGTCTATCCTGACCCTTGAATTCAAGAACAAGAAGAAGAAAAACTGCTGCGAGAAGTATAAGCGCAAAGGCAAGCGCTGTGGTGGTTGTCCGTTGAAGAGCTGCGCGTAACTCAATTTTTACATTCAGGTAATTTGATGCTGTTATTCAGTAATTTTCGTTCACGGTCGCTCGGCCGTAACGAGGAGACGCTTGCCTGATAAAAACCTTCCATGAGTTTAAAAAATCTTCAACGTTTGGCTGGAGTAGAACCGGATGGTGCTTTCGGCAAGGGTTCGTTCAAAGCATGTGCGGCTTTCATTGGTATCAAGAACCATGCACGTGCCGTTCACTTCTTTGCACAAACAGGTCACGAAACGGGCAATGTCACTTCCTTCACAGAGAATCTGAATTATTCGGTCAAGGGGCTACGAGATACCTTTCCTGCCTATTTCAAAACACAGCAATTGGCTGAAACCTATGCGCGCCAACCAGTTCGAATAGCCAGTAGGGTCTATGCCAATAGAATGGGAAATGGCGATGAGAATTCGGCCGATGGTTGGCGTTTTCGCGGAAGAGGCGCCTTGCAACTGACCGGCAAGGATAACTACCAGGCTTTTGCCAATTTCCTCAATAATCAGGAAGTGATGTACAACCCCGACATAGTTTCGACCCGATATTCATTTGAAAGCGCACTCTTCTTCTTTGAAAAGAACAAGCTTTGGCCCATCTGCGAACAGGGATTTACAGATGCCACAACTGAGAAACTGACCAAGAAGATAAACGGAGGTCTGAAGGGGTTCGACCACCGAAAAGAACTGACCTTAAAGTATAAGGCCTACGCGATTTAAAGAACCTCCGTTCTCATGAAATGGGTAGTATTGTAGAGATGAAGCGGTTGCTCCTCACTTCTGTTCTCACCTTGATCATATTTGTTTCGATGGCGCAAATTCAACTAGTAGAAAAACCGACAAACGGTCTTATTTTCAAATGCCGCGTGGCGGGAGACCCATCGGGCGAACCCGTCATTCTGCTTCATGGCTGGCCAGAAACCTCGCACATGTGGGTTCAATTGATGGAAAGACTTTCTGCCGAAGGCTATTACTGCATTGCACCCGATCAGCGTGGGTTCAGTCCGCAGGCCAGACCAACGGACGTGAAGGATTACGACATCAAATTACTGGCAAGCGATGTGGTCGGACTGGCCGATGCCTTCGGAATTAAGAATTTCCAACTCATTGGTCACGATTGGGGTTCGGCCATCGGTTGGGCGGTGGTTGGGCTTTATCCCGAAAGGGTGAAAAGCTGGACGGCCATGAGTGTTCCGCACCTCAAGGCCTTTAGCGATGCTGTTCGCTTCGATAAGAAACAGAAGAAGATGAGCCAGTACATGGCCTTCTTCCAATGGCGTGGAATTCCCGAATGGTTTCTGCTGAAGAAGGACCGATTGAACCTGCGAAAGGTTTGGAAGAAGAGTTCTCCGGCAGAGTTGCAGGATTATTTGGATGTGATCGGGAACAAACCCGCCTTAAAAGCATCGCTCGGCTATTACAGGGCCAATTATCGCTTGCTTAAGAAAGGTGAGGAAACGGACCAATATCTCGAAGTGAAAACACCAACCCTCATGATCTGGGGCAAAAAGGATATAGCCATTGGCCCGGTTGGCGTTGAGGGCACCGCGCAATACATGAAGGGTCCCTACGAACGTGTTGACCTCGATGCCGGACATTGGCTGATGCAGGAGGCGTTCGAAGAGTGCTTGGGGCCCATCAAGATCTATTTGGCCAAGTTCAGATAGTGCCTTTTGTTGAAGAAATAGCGGTCGGAAGTAATCGCCTCGGTCTGTGGCAGATCGATGGATCGGAGGCACGGTTTGAGCGTGATTTCCCATTGCTTGCTGCCGAGCTTTCGGTACGGCATCCGCGCACGCAGTTGCAGCGTTATGCCTCACGGTTGTTGTTGGCCGAGATGTTGGGCGAAATGCCGGAAGTGTCGAAAGATGAGCATGGGAAGCCACTCTTGCCGCATCATTCGCTTGAGCTTTCCATTTCGCATACGGAAGGCTACGCGGCCATTCTTCTGGGAACGGGAAAACTGGGTGTTGATGTGCAACGTTACAAGCCTAATGTGATGAAGGTGCGCGACCGCTTTCTGGACGACAACGAACTGGAAATGGCGCAGGACGTGGAGACGACCACGCTTTTCTGGGCGGCCAAAGAGGCGGTGTATAAATACAACGCAAAGCCGGGACTGGATTTCCGCGACCCGATTACCATTCACTCCATTGAGGATAGCATTCTGCCGACCAGTTTCGTTTTTGAAGGATTGAAGACCGAACTTTCGCTTGGATGGCGCAAGTTGGACGGGGCGATACTCGTGTGGGCGGTGTGAAGTTACTGCGCTTCAAAATATTCGTAGGCATCGATGATGTCGAGATATACGCCATCGAAATCGGCATCGAGAATTTTTTTCAGGTAGGACGTATTGTTGCCGTAGATGACCTCTTGCCAACTCGCATCCCAATACGCCACTTTGTAGTTGCCCGCCCAATCGGGGTTCTCGTCTCTAAGCCACGAAGGCTTGTTCGAATTCCATGAATTCTGCCAGTAATAGCGGTAATCCTCTGCTTCGCCAATGCTCATGTAGCAGATCACCAATCGGCTTCCTCCATTCGTTTTTTGGCGCAGTTGCGCTATTTCCGATGAAGTGAATAAACTTCCATCATGGAAGAAAAGATCCATTACCAACAGATCGTAATTGGTGGCGGTCACGGCTGAAATGAAAGAGGCCTTGGTGGCAAAATTGTCGGGATTGATGAGGTAGAGAAAATTCTGTGCTTCGGCCAAGGTGGTCACCACCGAATTGTTCCCATTGAAGATGGGCGAGGGATAGCTTGGAATGTTGTCCAATTCGCGGTGATCGGCAGCAAAGGAGATGTATCCGGCCGCGGCATTCACCGCATAGGAATCATCCATTTTATCGGTGGCGGAACAATAATCGATCACCAGAATGCGATTTCCTTCTGCATTTGATCGGTCGAGGAACAAACGGAGATAGTCAGAATCGGCAGTTGGCGTTGCCACATCATCGTTGGTATAACCGTAGAAGAGGTCTTCCTGTCCGTGGCCATCGATCGCATTCAGGTAGGCCGTGGCCAGCGCATCGGCATCGTCTCCGGTTTCGGTTACCAACTCAATTCCATTCTGTGGAATGATCATGAAATTCGGATCCAGTGCTTTGGAATATTGGCTTATGCCGATGACAAAATCGCGCATGTCCTGCTTAAAATCGCGGTCGTCCCAGTTCTTCTCGCAAGACGAAGACGCCACGGTGATCAAAGCCAAAAGGAAACACTTTTTCATTAGTGAGGATCTGGTCTGTCTAAGATAGCATTTCTCAGCCCTTCACCACGAACCACGGATTGAGGAGGTTCTCCTTATTGTAGCGCAGGGGGGTTCGTTCGTCCTGCCCGGTGACGAGGCAACCGGCATTGGTGGCAATGGCCTGCCCGGCCGCGGTGTCCCATTCCATGGTGGGGGCGAAGCGCGGATAGACATCGGCCACGCCTTCGGCCACGAGGCAGAGTTTAAGGGAACTACCCATGGAGACCATGTCCACTTCGCCATGCTGTTGCTTCATCTTTTCAAGGTATTCGAGCGTTTCATCGCTCATGTGCGAACGGCTTCCGACCATGGTGAAGGTGGTTCTGGTTGTTTGCACGGGTAGTTGGTGGCCGTTGGCAATGAGCGTTTCGAGGTCGATCTGTGACGTGTGGACCTTGGAGTAATTTTGGATCTTGAAAGCGCCCAGGCCTTTGATGCCGATGTACATTTCGTCCTTGATGGGAACATAGATGACACCAGAAACGGGCACACCATCTTCGATGAGGGCGATGTTGACGGTGAACTCTCCATTGCGTTTGATGAACTCCTTGGTTCCGTCAAGCGGGTCGACCAGCCAGAACTGTTTCCAGTGCCTGCGTTCGGAGTAGGGAATGCTTTTTCCTTCTTCGCTGAGCACGGGAATGCCGGTTGCGGAAAGAAATTCCATGATCCGGTTGTGGGCTCTGCGGTCGGCTTCGGTAAGGGGGCTTTTGTCTTCTTTCACATCGACCGAAAAGGCGGTGCCATACACTTCGAGTATCTCCAGACCACCTTCGAAAGCGGCCTTTATTGCTAGTTCCATCATGGTCGCGAAGGTAATGGCTGAGGCGATGGTTCAAAGCGCGTTATCTTCGCCTCAAATTCAAGGAGATGCACAAGACAACATTGGTCATTCATGGCGGGGCAGGCACGCTGCTGAAAAGCGAGATGAGTGCGGAAAAGGAAGCGGCCTATCTGGCAGCGTTGCGATGGGCCCTGGAAGCCGGAAACAACATTCTTGAAAAAGGCGGCAGCGCGATGGATGCGGTGGAGTTGGCAGTGAGAACGATGGAGGACGACCCTCTATTCAATGCCGGAAAAGGTTCGGTGTTCACAGCCGATGGTTCGCACGAAATGGATGCATCCATCATGAGCGGAAAGGACCGCATGGCAGGGGCGGTGTGTGGCATTACAGGTGTGAAAAACCCCGTTTCGCTGGCGCGACTGGTGATGGAAAAGACCGAACACGTGATGCTGGCCGGAAAGGGGGCGGAGGCCTTTGGAAAGGAAATGAACGTGGCCTTTGAACCGGCCAGTTATTTTGATGAGGAATGGAGGCGGAGGCAGTGGCTTTCTGTTCGCGGAACTGACCAAACGGCCTTGGATCACAACCTGAACCCCGATCGGAAATTCGGAACGGTGGGCGCGGTTGCGGTGGATAAAGATGGAAATCTGGCGGCCGCTACTTCGACTGGCGGAATGACCAACAAGAAATATGGCAGGGTGGGCGACAGCCCGATCATTGGGGCAGGAACGTACGCCAATAACGCGACCTGTGCGGTCTCGTGCACAGGCAGTGGCGAATTCTTCATTCGTGGAGTGGTGGCTTACGAGGTTTCGGCCCTCATGGAATTCAAAGGGCTATCGTTGGCCGATGCCTGTGTTGAGGTGATACAGCAACGCGTGTTGGACCTGGGCGGTGACGGTGGCCTCATTGCCGTTGACCCGATGGGAAACATCAGCATGGAGTTCAATACCGCTGGCATGTATCGCGGTTTTGTGAAGCAGGGCGAGGAGATGCAGCTCGCCATCTACAAATAAGCCCTTTAAATGAATGATTGGCCCATTGGTAACACTTCGGTGCTGTGGTCGGCCAGTCGGAACTTATCGCCATTGGCCAACAGGTGCGTGGTAAGGTTGGTCATGGACATGAGTGTTCCTTTTTTCAGCAACGCATGGTTGTTGTGGGTCACATTCCGCGGATCCATGACAATGGCCATGCCTGAACCGATGACGGTAAAATGGTCTCCTCCTTCAATGATGACCCCGGTGTCTTCGGCCAGGCCGATGCCGATGCATTGCGGATAGATGGCCACTGCTTCGGCCAACCGCCCAAAGCGCCCTCTGCGCACAAAATGGGTGTCGATTATCAATTCGGGAATAAGGCCCAGACCCGTGCTCATCTGCACGGCCCCTTTCACAAAGGCTTCGGAAGCGCTTCCACCGGCCACCATGAACTCTGACATGGCCATGGCGCCCGCACTGGTTCCGGCAATGACCAACGTGTCGTTCCAATACCGGTCCTTCAGCAGGTCGTGTAGTTTGGTCTTTCGTATCCACTTCGGAAGATTCACCTGATTTCCCCCACTGAACATCACCACATCGGCCTCGGAAAAGTCTTTCAACAGCGCTTCTTCGTTGCATTCCGATCTTTTGGTCATGTGGTAATGCAGCATTTTATGGCAACCCAATCGTCCAAAACCGAAGCGGTAGGCTTCGCTCACTTCCTTCGGAATGCTGGATGCGGAGGTGACCAGCACCACCTTTGAATTCGGGCCCTTGGCCTTGTCCAGAATGTGTTTAAGCACTCCTTTCTGCTCAAAGGGCAAGCGCGGTTCTTTTTCCTCCCCCCTGTCTTCTCCTCCGCCTATCGGAATGAGAACCCCCCTTGGTTTCGAATGACGGCTCATTTTGGTCTCGTGCGTTTCAAGTTGTCAATATTCCAGAATTAATTCGTCAGACCGACCCTACTTTTTTGTTAATTCCCCAAAGAATTTGAACAACCTAAAACATGAGAATTAGAGAGATCAATGCGATGCGGGGACCGAACTATTGGTCGGTGAATAGAGATAAGTTGATCGTGATGGTGTTGGACTTGGAAGAGATGGAACAACAGTCCACCGATAAGATACCCGGTTTTGCCGAGCGACTGGAAGCCATGTTCCCCAGCATGTTCTCGCACCGCTGTTCAGAAAGTGTGGAGGGAGGATTTTTCATGCGGGTGAAAGAAGGCACGTGGATGGGTCATGTGATCGAGCACATTGCCCTCGAGATCCAGACCCTTGCCGGAATGGACACGGGCTTCGGCCGCACACGGACCTATGGCGAACCGGGCGTTTACTTCGTGGTGTTCAGCTACATGGAGGAAAAGGTGGGTCGGCATGCCGCTAAGGCAGCTGTGAGCATTGCCGAAGCCTTGATCGCAGGCAGGGATTATGACATTGAGAAGGACATACAGGAAATGCGCGAACTGCGCGAAAGCGAACGCCTTGGGCCAAGCACGGGTTCCATTGTGGAAGAGGCTCAACTGCGCGGCATTCCGTGGATCAGGCTGAACAAATATTCGCTTTGCCAACTGGGCTATGGTGCCAATCAGAAACGCATTCAGGCCACGGTGACCAGCCAAACATCAAGCATCGGTGTGGAGATTGCCTGCGATAAGGAAGACACGAAATTCCTGTTGGAAGCAGCCGAAGTTCCAGTTCCGAAAGGCGACATCGTTCGGTCGGTTGCGGGATTGGAGGAAGCCATCGAACGCATTGGTTTCCCCTTGGTACTGAAACCGATTAATGGAAATCACGGTCGAGGAATTACCACCGATGTGCGGACCAAGGAAGACGCCATCGTGGCTTTTGAAGCTGCCAAAGAGATCAGCCGTTCGGTGATCGCTGAAAAGTTCATAACAGGAGACGATTATAGATTATTGGTGATTGACCACAAACTGGTGGCAGCCGCAAAACGAACGCCAGCGCATGTGGTGGGAGATGGAAAAAGCACCATCCAACAACTGATCGATGAGACCAACCGCGACCCAAGAAGGGGATACGGACACGAAAATGTTCTGACCGAGATAACCGTGAACGACATGACCCTGGCCATTTTGAAGGCAAAGGGCTATTCGCTTGGAACGGTTGCTCCGAAGGGCGAGTTCGTGAAGCTGAAGGACACTGGAAACCTGAGCACAGGCGGAACGGCCGAAGATGTGACCGATATCGTTCATCCTTATAATGTTTTCATGGCCGAGCGCATCAGCCGCATTATTGGGCTTGACATCTGCGGTATTGACATCATGACCACGGCCATAGACGTTCCGCTGACCGAAACTGGCGGTGCGGTGCTGGAGGTGAATGCTGCCCCCGGTTTCCGAATGCACTTGGCACCCAGCAGTGGATTGGGCCGAAATGTGGCCGCCCACGTAATGGACATGCTTTATCCTCCCGGAGAAACCGCTCGAATTCCTATTGTGGCCGTGACCGGAACCAACGGAAAGACCACCACCACCCGTTTGATAGCTCACATGATGCGATTGAAAGGATTCAAGGTCGGATATACGACCACCGATGGCGTTTACATTCAGAACCGATTGTTGATGAAGGGAGATTGCACAGGCCCCGCCAGTGCCGAATTCGTGTTGAAAGACCCAACGGTGAATTTTGCCGTGCTCGAATGTGCCCGTGGTGGATTACTTCGTGCAGGGCTCGGTTTCAAGCGCTGCGACATAGGAATTGTGACCAATGTGGCTTCCGACCACCTCGGACTGAAGGGAATTCATACGCTCGATCAGTTGGCCAAGGTCAAAGGAGTCATTCCCGAAGTTGTGTTGCCTACAGGTTATGCCGTTCTGAATGCCGATGACGACCGTGTGTATGAAATGAGGCAGAATGTGAAGAGTCATGTTGCTCTTTTTTCGATGGATGAGAATAGTCCGCGGATTAAGAAACACGCGGCCAATGGGGGTATCTCGGCCATTTACGAGAACGGCTTCATCACTATTATGAAAGGTGAATGGAAAATACGGATCACCAAAGCTGTGAACGTGCCATTGACCATGGGCGGACGGGCCGATTTCATGATCCAGAATGTGCTTCCAGCAACGTTGACCGCTTATTTAAGGGAGTTTTCTGTAGAAGACATCAAAGTGGCGCTGGAATCGTTCATCCCATCCCCATCGCAAACACCTGGAAGGCTGAACCTGTTCCAGTTCAAGAACTTCAGCATCATGCTTGATTATGCTCACAACGCGGCAGGTTTCCGTGCGCTTGGACAGTTGGTGGCCAAAATGGACGGATCTCCCAAAGTTGGCATCATTGCCGGAGTGGGCGATAGACGCGATGAAGACACGAAGGAACTAGGGGCGATAGCGGCCGAAATGTTTGACGAGATCATCATCCGTCAGGATAGGAATCTGCGAGGCAGGACTGAACAGGAATTGATCGGGCTATTGGAAGCAGGCATCAATTCCGTGGATCCGAACAAACCTAGAAAGGTGATCCGTTCGGAGGAAGAAGCGATCACTTATGCTGTGAAGCACGCCACGCCTGGAACGTTGATCGTAGTAAGTTCTGATGTGGTGCCTGCTGCTCTGGATCTGGTAATGAAGTTCAAAGAGGATGAAGTGAAAGACCTATATGGCGCTTTCGATAAGGGTGATATTCCTAATATGTGAGCGCTGAACTTCAGAAAAGACCGTATTGCAATGAAAGCAATACGGTTCCGAGCGTGATGTAGATAACCATAAGCGGAAGGCGGTACTTAATAACCCGATTTGGTTCCGGCAATGTTCTCGATCGGGTGCCAAGTTGTCTTCACCTCTTGCGTGTCGAGAATGAGGTAAGGGTCATCGCCCTGTTTGTTCCAATCGTATTTACTCCAGTTGAGCACGCGTTTCACGTTCAGCGAACCGTTTTCTTGGGTCTTCCTAAGGTGTTTTGTACGGCAATATATGGTGGCATTCACATCCATGTGGCTGCTGAACTGATCGGCAAGCTCGTCTTCCTTTCCAGTAAGAATGTTGACCACACCGCCTGGTAAGTCCGAACTATTTAACGCCTCAGCAAAGGTGACGGCCACGTGTGGCGAATTTTCTGAAGCAAGCACAACGCAGGTATTTCCGCCCGCGATCACAGGCATGATGCAACTCACCAATCCGAGCAATGAAGGACTTTCTGGCGCGATGATGGTCACAACGCCTGTTGGTTCGTGAACGCTGAAGTTGAAGTGAGACGAGGCCACAGGGTTCACGCTTCCAAAAACCTGCGTGTATTTGTCGCACCAACCAGCGAAATAGACGCAACGGTCGATGGAAGCTTCCAGTTCCTTCTGCGCAGCGGTTTTCGAAACACCGACCGCCATCAGTTCCTCCGCGAACTGCGCTTTTCTTCCCTCCAGCATTTCGGCAATGCGATACAGGATCTGGCTACGGTTAAAGGCAGCCCGTCCGCTCCAACCTTCAAAGGCATTCCGCGCAGCCACCACCGCATTCCGCAGGTCTTTGCGGCTGCTAAGGCATATGTTGGTCACTGTTCCATCTTTCAGCGTGACAGGATAGAACCTGCCACTTTCCGTTCTCGGAAACTGCCCACCGATATAGATCTTGTATGTCTTAAGTACTTCCAACCTGCTCATCTTAATTCAATTTAACGTACGGAAGCAATCCATGCAGCCCGCCTTCTCTTCCAAATCCACTTTCCTTATAGCCACCGAAAGGCGATGTCGGGTCGAATTTGTTGTAGGTGTTGGCCCAAATAACCCCAGCTCTCAGCTTTGATGTAAGGTTGAAGATCTTGGAACCTTTATCTGTCCAAACACCAGCGGAAAGCCCGAAAGGTGTGTTGTTCGCCTTGTCGATCACTTCATCTACTGTTCGGAACGTTTGAACTGTCAGTACCGGCCCGAAGATTTCTTCCTGAACGATGCGGTGGCTTTGCGAAGCTTCCAAAAATAATGTTGGCTTACACCAGTTTCCTTCTTTCGGAAGCGTGCAATTCGGCTGATAGATCTCAGCCCCTTCTTCAACTCCAATTTTCAAGTACTTGTTGATCGTGTTCAACTGCTCCTTCGAATTGATGGCACCCACATCCGTGTTCTTATCCATTGGGTCGCCAACCACCAGCGTACTCATTCTGTCCTTCAATTTCTTGATGACGATGTCTTTCACATTTTCCTGAACGAAAAGCCGCGAACCGGCACAGCACACATGACCCTGATTGAAGAAGATGCCGTTGATGATCCCTTCCACCGCCTGATCCAACGGAGCGTCATCGAAAATGATGTTGGCGGCCTTTCCGCCCAGTTCCAACGTGGCCTTCTTGTGTGTTCCGGCTATTGCCTTCTGAATGATCTTGCCAACACCTGTTGAGCCAGTGAAAGCGATCTTATCTACATCGGGGTGATTGACGATGGCCGCGCCTGTAGCACCAGCGCCCGTGACAATATTCACCACACCCGCAGGAAGTCCGCTATCGTGGATGAGTTCTGCCAGTTTCATGGCGGTGAGTGGGGTGGTTTCGGCAGGTTTCAGAACCACGGTGTTTCCGCAGGCCAATGCTGGTGCGAGTTTCCAAGCGGCCATAAGCAATGGGAAGTTCCAGGGAATGATCTGTCCTGCCACCCCAACGGATGAGATCTTCTTCCCCGGAAAAGCATATTCCAACTTATCTGCCCATCCGGCATAGTAGAAGAAATGATTAGCGGCCAGCGGCACATCCACATCGCGGCTTTCGCGTATGGGTTTACCGCCATCCATGCTTTCGAGCACGGCAAATTCGCGGGCGCGTTCCTGCATCAATCGAGCAATGCGGTAGATATATTTGGCGCGTTCCTTGGCAGGCATCACGCTCCAAACTTCCTTGTAGGCTTTCCGTGCAGCTTTCACCGCCTTGTCCACATCCTTGTCGCTTGCTTCCGCGAAATAGGCTATGTGCTGCTCAGTACTCGGACTGGTGGAAGCGAACTTCTTTCCGCCCTCGGCCTTCACGAATTTACCGTCAATGTAAAGCCCATATTCTTCTTTGATGGAAGCGTGATCTGCGCTCTCAGGCGCAGCCGCGTATTCCCATTTTGAACCGAAATCGAGTTTAGTTTCTGTTTTTTTTGCCATCAGTCCTTACTGAAATAATCCAATCCTTGATACTTTCCATTGGCCTGTCGTGCCAGTTGCATCAACACATCATTGGCGAGGCTGCTCGCTCCAAAGCGGAACCATTCGTTGCTCAACCACGCATCGCCCAGCGTTTCCTTCACCATTACCAGATAATGCAATGCCAGCTTCGATTTGCTGATTCCGCCTGCGGGTTTCATGCCCACCATTTGGCCTGTTTCGTAGTAGTGATCGCGAATGGCCTCTAGCATGACAAGCGTAACTGGCATGGTGGCTGCCGGGCTGATCTTTCCGGTAGATGTTTTGATGAAATCGGCACCTGCCCGCATCGCAATATCACTTGCATGACGCACATTGTCCAGCGTAGAAAGCTCTCCTGTCTCCAGAATCACTTTCAAACGGGCTTTGCCGCATGCTTCTTTGATGGCTGCGATCTCATCAAACACAAAACTGTAATTTCCAGAGAGGAATTCCCCTCGCGAAATGACCATGTCAACTTCATCCGCGCCTGCGTCAACTGCAATTTTAGTGTCAGCCAATTTGATCTCCCTCGATGAATTTCCCGAAGGAAAAGCTGTTGCTACCGAAGCCACTTTCACACCCGTTCCAAGGAGTGCTTTGACCGCAGTTGCCACATGGTTCGGATAAACACAGACGGCCGCAACGGTCGGTAGTCCGGGAAGTGCATCGTGCAAATGGGTGGCCTTGTAGCACATTTGCTTCACTTTTCCTTCCGTATCCTTGCCTTCAAGCGTGGTAAGATCGATCATGTTCAAGACCATTTTCATGCCTTGATGCTTTGCCTCGTTCTTGATGCTGCGGGTCTGGAAACGAGCTACGCGTTCTTCAACGCCAACTTGGTCAACAGGTCTTTTCAGTGCTATCAGTTCGTTGTTCGTCATGAATCAGGAATGATCTTGCGAAGGTAATTTATTCGCGCTCAGCAACGAGGGGCCTACAATTAGTCTGAAAACGTTCAATTGCCTACCTTCGCGCGCCCAAAATGAGCGCAATACCAGAGAATATTCACACCACTTTCGAGCGCATTCTGCAACGGAAGGATAAGGAGGCCCTACTTGGTCAGCGTGGAATTGTTGTTTGGATGACCGGTCTTTCGGGTTCTGGAAAAACCACCATTGCAGTTGAGTTGGAGAAGATGTTGGCTGGAAAAGGTGTTCTGACACAGGTGTTGGATGGCGACAACGTCCGAGCTGGTATCAACAACAATCTCGGTTTTTCGGAAGAAGACCGAAAAGAGAACATCCGAAGAATAGCAGAGGTTTCGAAGTTGTTTGTCGATTGCGGAATTGTGACGATCAACTGCTTCGTGAGCCCAACCAAGGACATTCGCCAACAGGCGAAAGATATTCTGGGTCAAGACATGGTGGAAGTGTTCATCAATACGCCATTCGAAGAGTGCGAGAAGCGCGATGTGAAAGGACTTTACGCCAAGGCACGTGCCGGCCAGATCAAGAATTTTACGGGGTTGGATGCGCCATTCGAAGCACCGGAAAACCCATTTTCGGATATAACGACAGTTGGCCGTTCTGTGGAGGAGTGTACACAGAAAATTTACAATGCGGTTCTGCCGCTTATCAGACCATAAGCATGGTAACCTATAAATTGAATCACCTGAGGGAATTGGAGGCCGAGTCCATTTTCGTGCTTCGCGAAGTAGTGGCTCAGTTTGAAAATCCGGTCCTGCTGTTTTCTGGAGGAAAGGATTCGATCATAATGACCCACTTGGTCATGAAAGCGTTCTATCCGGCCAGCATCCCATTCCCGCTGATGCATGTGGACACGGGACACAATTTCCCAGAGACAATTACCTATCGCGATGAAATGGTTGCACGGATCGGGGCGAAACTTATTGTTGCATCGGTTCAAGAATCGATCGACAATGGAAGGGCTGTGGAAGAGAAAGGCTACAATGCCAGTCGCAATGCATTGCAGACCGTTTCGTTGTTGGACGGCATTGAGAAACACAAGTTTGACTGCGCCATGGGAGGTGGCCGAAGAGACGAGGAAAAGGCCCGGGCCAAGGAACGTTTCTTCTCTCACCGAGATGAGTTCGGGCAATGGGACCCCAAGAACCAACGCCCTGAGCTTTGGAACATCTTCAACGGCCGCAAGCACATGGGCGAACATTTCCGTGTGTTCCCGATCAGCAATTGGACAGAGATGGATGTTTGGCAATACATTCTCATGGAGAACATTCCGATGCCGAGTATCTATTTCACCCACATTCGACCATGTTTTGAACGCAATGGGGCCATTTACGCCTATTCAGATTTCATGAATCTGAGAGAAACGGAAAAGGTCAGCGATATGCAGGTCCGTTTCCGCACCATTGGCGACATGACCTGCACCGGAGCCACGCTATCGACCGCATCCACCTTGGTTGAGATCATTGATGAAGTGGCGTCATCTCGGGTCACCGAACGTGGCAGCCGACAGGACGACAAACGATCGGAAGCGGCCATGGAGGACAGGAAGAAACAGGGATATTTCTAAGGGATCGGATATGAAAGAGGTTACTACGGACCATCAGGGATATTTGAACATGGAATTGCTGCGGTTCACCACCGCGGGCAGCGTTGATGATGGTAAGAGCACGCTGATCGGCCGATTGCTCTACGACAGCAAGTCAATCTTTGCAGATCAGATGGAGGCCATTGAAAGGGCCAGCATCGGCAAGGGCGAAGAATACGTCAACTTGGCGTTGCTTACCGATGGTCTTCGGGCCGAACGCGAACAGGGAATCACCATTGATGTTGCCTACCGTTATTTTGCCACCCCCAAGCGCAAGTTCATCATTGCCGATACGCCTGGACACATTCAGTACACCCGTAACATGGTCACAGGTGCGTCCACTGCCAATCTGGCCATCATCCTTGTGGATGCGCGCCACGGAGTGATAGAACAGACCAAACGCCACGCCTACATTGCCTCGTTGCTTCAGATTCCTCACGTTGTGGTGTGTGTGAACAAGATGGATCTGGTCGGTTTCAGCGAATCGACCTATGAAGGAGTGAAGAAGGATTTTGAGGATTTCTCTTCAAAGTTGGACATCAAGGATGTTCGTTTTGTCCCGATCAGTGCACTCTTGGGAGATAATGTGGTTGATAGGTCGAAGAAAATGGATTGGTATGGCGGTTCCACTCTCATGCACATCCTTGAGAACGTGCATATCGGCAGCGACCACAACCACATTGATGCGCGCTTTCCGGTACAGTTCGTGGTGCGGCCAATGAAAACGGAGTACCACGATTACCGAGGCTATGCTGGCCGTGTGGCTGGCGGCATCTTCAGGGAAGGAGAAGAAGTGGCCGTGCTTCCTTCAGGCTTCACCACCAGGATCAAAAGCATTGACGTGATGGGCGGAAAGGTGAACGAAGCGTTTCCCCCTATGTCCGTGACACTAACACTAGAAGATGACATTGACATCAGCCGTGGCGACATGATCGTGAAGGTGAACAACCGTCCGCAAGTGGAACAAGATGTTGACATGATGATCTGCTGGCTGAGCGAAAAACCGCTTCAGATCGGTGGAAAATACACCGTTAGACACACCACCAAAGACGCGCGTTGTATCATCAAAGAGGTGAGATACAAGATGAACATCAACACCCTTCACAAAATGGAAGGTGATTCGGCCATCGGACTGAACGACATTGGGCGGATCAGTATCCGAACTACGTCTCCACTTTTCTTCGATAGCTACCGAAAGAACCGCTCTACCGGAAGCCTTATTATCATTGACGAGGCAACGAACAACACGGTCGGGGCCGGAATGATCGTCTGAACCTGAGAATTAGAATGAAGAACCAACCACGCTTATTAGTATTTGGCGACATCATGCTCGACCACTATGTTGCGGGAAAAGTAACGCGCCTCAGTCCCGAAGCGCCTGTTCCTGTGGTGAAGGTTGACCGTGAATGGAGTACGCTTGGCGGAGCTGGAAATGTGGCCGCCAATGCAGTGGCACTTGGAGCAAAAGTGCTGTTGGTCGGACTGGTCGGAAATGATGCAGCGGGACAGACGGTCATCAATTCGTGTTCGGCATCAGGCATTCAATCTGGAATTGTAGTGGGCAATCAGCCTACCATTGTGAAGACCAGAGTGGTTTCAGGCCAGCAGATCGTGCGCTTCGACAGAGAAGAAGAATTGGTGTGGACAGCCGCCCAACTGGTTGAACTTAAAGCCCGATTGGTGGAATATGTTCCGAATTCGGATCTGGTCCTGATCTCAGATTACGCCAAGGGAACGCTTTCCGATGAGGTTTTGAAATTGATTTTTGAATTGGCATTCGAACAGGGAATACGTGTTCTGGTTGACCCGAAACGTTCGGATTGGACTGCTTACCACGGAGCTTTTCTTGTCACCCCGAACTTGGCCGAATTGGAAATGACCTTGCCAGGAAAGGGAATTCAAAACGAGGACAATGCAGTAGTTGCCGCATGCAATTGCTTGCGTTCGGATTTCAGCGTGGAGAATATCGTTGCAACGCGTTCGAGCTATGGAATGACCGTTGTTTCAGAAAAGCAGGTGTTGAACATTCCGACCCGTGCTCTTGAAGTGTATGATGTAAGTGGTGCAGGCGATACGGTTCTTGCTGCGTTTGGAGTGAGCTTGGCCGAAGGAAAAACCGTCACCGAAAGTGCTTTTGTTGCGAATGCGGCTGCGGGGATCGTGGTCAGTAAACTCGGCACGGCCGTTGTTGCGCGCTTCGAGTTGGAGACGTTCCTGAGGGGGAATTCCAAGCTCATCGAAAGAGAGAATATTCCAGCTTTCAAGTCGAAAAACACTTCTCGTAAGATTGTTTTCACCAACGGCTGTTTCGATGTGCTTCACCAAGGTCATCGGAAGCTGCTGCAAGAAGCCCGCGAGCTTGGCGATATGCTGGTGGTCGGCCTCAATTCTGATGATTCCGTCAAAAGATTGAAAGGCGAAAGTCGTCCCATAAATTCCGTGGCGCAAAGAATTGAAGCCTTGTCGGCATTGCCCTCGGTTGATGCTGTCATTGTATTCGAGGAAGACACGCCTCACGAACTTTTAGCTGAACTGAAACCGAACGTATTGGTGAAAGGAGGAGACTATCGACCAGAAGAAATTGTCGGTTCCGATCTGGTGGATGAAGTGGTGATCGTTCCGTTGGTGGAGGGTGTTTCAACCACGGGTCTGATAAAATGACCGTGAAGCATTGAATGTTTAGTTTTGTCCGCCTTCCAAAATGAAAAAGACAGATAAGATATACGTAGCTGGCCATCGGGGAATGGTCGGCTCTGCGATTGTCAGAAACCTTCGGTCAAAGGGTTATGACAACATCCTTACCATAGGCTCGGCAGAACTGGACCTGAGGAAGCAGTTGGAGGTTAGCGAATTCTTTGCCAACAATCGACCTGATTACGTCTTTCTTGCGGCTGCTAAGGTTGGGGGAATCCTTTCCAACAACACATATCGAGCGGAATTCCTATACGACAACCTGATGATCGAGGCCAATGTCATCCACGCGGCCCATATCAACAAAGTTGAGAAGCTGATGTTCCTCGGCTCTTCTTGCATCTATCCTAAGATGGCGCCTCAACCAATGAAAGAGGAACATCTTCTAACTGGGGTTCTGGAGCCGACAAATGAGCCGTATGCCATTGCCAAGATCGCTGGTATTAAATTGTGCGAGAGCTATCGGGATCAGTATGGTTGTAATTTCATCAGTGTAATGCCGACCAATCTTTACGGAATTGGCGACAACTATGACCTCAAAAACTCACACGTTCTTCCTGCCCTGATCAGAAAGTTCCATGAGGCCAAAGAGAGCGGAAGCCCAACCGTGGAAGTTTGGGGGACAGGAACGCCCAAGCGAGAGTTCCTGTTTGCCGATGAGTTGGCCGATGCATGCGTTTTTCTGATGCAGACATACAACGAGCGAGAACTAGTGAACATTGGTACGGGAGAAGATATTTCTATCAAAGAATTGGTGGAATTAATCGCGGACGTGGTAGGGTTCACAGGAAATGTTGTTTGGAACAGCAGCATGCCGGATGGAACACCGAGAAAGTTGATGGATGTTTCCAAGTTGAATGGTCTTGGTTGGAAGCGAAGCATAGAATTGAAAAAGGGTATAGAAATGGCCTATGCCGATTTCATTGAACAACGAACGTATTACACTGCATGAGCAAAGTGGCATTGATAACCGGTGTTACCGGTCAGGACGGGGCCTACCTGTCAGAATTCCTTCTTAAGAAGGGGTATGAGGTACATGGGATAAAGCGCAGAAGCTCCCTTTTCAACACTGATAGAATAGACCACCTTTATCATGATAAGCATGAGGAGAATGTGCGTTTCCATCTTCATTATGGAGACTTGACGGATTCCATGAACCTAACGAGAATCATACA
>CAMCFW010000005.1 GCA_945874195.1 Chryseobacterium gleum | reverse complement strand
AGGTCGGCATTCATTGCGTTCACATTGATGTTCTCCGATTTTAATCTGGCGCGCTCCTCTTCGGCCGTTGCCCGGGCCATCACTTCATCCTGAAAGCGCTTTTCGGCCACGCACGAGGTCAGCAGCAGAGCAGGAATGGAAAGGAAGATTAGTTTTTTGAAGAAGGTAAGCATGAGGACTGGATTAGTTGTGTTCAAAATTATCCCCGTGCTTCGGGCGAGCGGCCTTTTGTCCGTTCCTTATTCAACAACGATTTGTTAATACAACCACCACTTGCTCAGTGGCCTGCTAATAACCGTTCAGCGTCCCAACAGGCCCTCTTGCTTCAACCATTCATACGAATCGCGTATGGATGTTTGGAGCGGAGTGATACGGTAGTCGAGTTCAGCCATCGCCTTTTTTGCAGAAACAAATTTCGGCAAGGTCATTTCCAACACTTTTTCGGTGGTAAGAATGGGTTCTTTTCCATCCAGAACGGACCGTATGAGATAGAAGGGCACCACCAGCTGCATGGTCCATTTTGGCAGAACGAATTGCGATTCCTTTTTGCACATCAATCGTTCAATGGTGTTGAACACTTCCTTGAAACTGGCGTCAATTCCCGCAAGAAGGTAACGTTCGCCAGTCCGGCCTTTTTCAAATGCACTGATGTGTCCTTTGGCCACGTCATACACATGGCAAAAATTGCCACGTCCGGTCGGAATTCCGGGCACGTCATTATTGTGAACGGCCTGTATCATTTGGGCCCAGTTGTGCGAATCGAACGGACCCATGATGTCGCAAGGATTGACAACCACGGCATCAAGACCCATCGCAATGCCTTTGTCCACCTCCAGTTCTGCCAGAAATTTGGTCCTACAATAGTTTATGCGGCTTGAAAGCGCGTTCGGAACGGTGTTCTCATCAACCACATTGTCATGATGGCCGTAGGCCGAAATGGAGGAGGTGTGAATGAAACGTCCAGCCTTCTTTAGCATGGCGATCTCAACCATGTTCCTTGTACCGATCACATTGTCTGAATATTGTTGATCGTTCCATTTCGACCACATGGAAGTGTTGGCGGCAACATGAAAAACCGCATCGACCGACTCGGGAAAGGCCGACAGCAGCGAATCCCTGTCCGTAATCGCACCTTCTTTCAGCACCACATCAAAGCGTTTCAGATAGCGTAGGTCTGAGCTTTTTCGATGCAGAGCGGTCACGTGCCATCCGTCTTCCACCAGCAGTTTGACGAGGTTGATGCCTAGGAATCCGGTGGCTCCAGTAACGAATGCAGTTCTCATTGATTTGTTTTGGGAATGTTTATGGTCTTGCTAAAGTGCGATTTCTAATTTTACCCAAAGCTTAGATGTTGCGCCAGATCGTTTTCCTAATCGTGATGTTGGTGGTCGCCAACGGTTTCGCCATCGCGCAGCAGTATGATTTTCAGCGCTTTTCTGTTGAGGACGGGCTTCCGAGAAGTGGGGTGTTCTGCATGCTTGAAGACAGCCGCGGGTTTCTTTGGATAGGAACGGAGGGTGGTGGCGTGGCCCGATTCGATGGTCACGATTTTAAGACCTACACAACGGACGATGGTGTGGCTGACAACACGGTCAGAGCACTTTTCGAAGACCGCGATGGGAATATTTGGATGGCCACCGATGGACATGGCATCTGCCGCTACGATGGCCGTAGTTTCCGCAACTATACCACTGCGAACGGCCTTTCGAACGATTTTGTCCGATGCATAACCCAAGACCGGAAGGGCGACCTGTGGGTCGGCACTTTCGGTGGAGGGGTGAACCGACTCCATTTCGAACGTGATTCACTGTCGATTACTGTGTATGGAACAGATGGTCCCTTGAAAAGCAATAATGTGCGAACGTGTCTTCTCGATTCGAATGGATCACTCTGGTTCGGAACAGATGAAGGAATAAGCGTGTTCAGCGGTAAGGTTTGGAGTTCCATAGACACGCTTGCTGGCCTGTCCGACAACCGTGTTCTGGCCCTTTTTGAGGACCGCTTGAAAAACCTATGGGTCGGCACCGAGAAGGGGATTTCGAAAAAGGTGGTCAACGGATTTATGAACTATTCTGAATCGGATGGATTGATCAGTAACCGCGTTCGTGCCATCGGTCAAGATGACCTCGGAAACATGTGGTTCGGAACCCAAAGCGGTGTTTCACGATTTGACGGAACCGAGTTCAGATCTTTCGTGGGAGCGAATGGACTGAGCAACGAACGGATCCGCCATATTCTAAAGGACCGTTCCGGAAACATGTGGTTCGGTACCTACTTCGGAGGAATTTGCCGTTTTTCAGGAGAGCAGTTCATTCATTTCAGGCAACGGGACGGCCTCAGCAGCAATCAGGTGCTGTCCGTTTTCGAGCATTCGGATGGACACATCTGGCTGGGAACGTTGGATGGCGTCAGCGAACTGGAACCAAGCGCGAATGGCAGCTACGAAGTAGTGACCGCCCCGTTGGGGTCAGAACTTTCGGAAAGGAGCTTCAACATTATCAAGGGTCATCCGAACGGCCAGATCTGGTTCGGCACCGACCAAGGAATTCTCATTAAGGAAGGGGATAAGACCAGTTGGTTCCAAGCCGATGGGTCGGTGTTTGAAGAAGAAGTGAAAATGATACTCTTTGAAAAGGATGGCGGTGTCTGGGTCGGCACCACGCAAGGAGCCACCCGATTCGTTAAAAAGGATAACGGATTCAGTTTCGATCAGTACCACAGCAATCCTGACAACAATAAAAGTGAGGTTTCGTGCCTGTTGGAAGATGGATTGGGGAGAGTATGGATCGGGTATATCAACGCCCAGCTTGTACTATTTGACGGTTCAGGGTTTGTGGTTCCCGAACTTCCTGCAGCCCTTACCGACATCTCTTCAATTGCCAAGGCTCCGAACGGAAAACTTTGGATAGCCACCGAAGGGGGCGGCCTTTTCAGGCATCTTCCATCTAAAGACCCGATCAAAATGGGCGATTTCGAACATTTCGGTGTTCAGGATGGGTTGTCTTCGCCAGATGTGCGTCTGTTGATCTTCGATAAGGCGAATGACCTTTGGGTTGGAACCGCATCTGGAATCGACCAACTTGAGTTTAATAATCTGGACGAACTGAAAAGTGTCAAGCATTTTGGCCGTGCCGAAGGATTTATAGGAACGGAGACCAACCGGAATGCGGCCTGTGTTGATGACGCTGGAAACCTTTGGGTCGGAACCATCAGTGGAGCCACGCGCTACGATCCAGATCAGGATCAGCGCATTCTGCCAGAGACCAAACTTCACATAACCAACGTCAATCTCGGATTCGATGAGGTGGATTGGAGCAAGTCTGAATTCGCCAAAGGAACTGACGGTTACTTTGCGCTACCAACCCAATTGGAGCTTCCTTTTCGTCTTAACAACCTTTCAATAAAATTCAATGCCATTGACCTGAGCAATCCGGAACAGGTGCGCTATCAATGGAAAGTTACAGGTTATAGCGATGAATGGTCTCCGGTGGATGGAAACAGAACAGTCACACTCACGAACATTCCATCGGGCCCGCACGAGTTTATGGTTCGGTCGTGCAACAGCGCTGGGGAATGGAACCAAGTTCCCAGAAGCTTCAAATTCACTGTGCTACCCCCTTTCTATCTCACATGGTGGTTCATAGTGGTGGCAGTAGTAACGGTTGTGGCGCTGGTATTCATTATCATCAAGATCCGCGAAAAACGCTTTGAGGAAGATAAACTCCGATTGCAGAGAATGGTGGATGAACGGACCGTAGAACTTCGCCACGAAAAGGAACGCTCGGACGAACTTCTGCTTAATATACTTCCGCACGAAACTGCTGAGGAATTGAAACTGAAGGGTTTTGCTTCGGTTCAGCTTTACGACCGTGTGTCGGTTCTTTTCACTGATTTTGTCGGTTTTACAAACATAACCGAAGGAATTACGAGCAAAGAACTGGTGAGTTCGTTGGATGAACATTTCCGCCTGTTCGATGGCATCATGGATAAATACGGCATCGAGAAGATAAAGACCATTGGCGATGCCTACATGGCCGCTGGCGGCATTCCTACCAGAAACAACTCAAACCCGATCTCGGTTGTTGCTGCAGGGCTAGAAATGATTCACAGGCTTAAGGAACTCAATGAGATCAAGGAGTCGCGCGGTCAAACCGCATGGTTGCTCCGATTGGGAATCCATACCGGAAGTGTCATTTCGGGCGTGGTCGGCAAGAACAAGTTCGCCTTCGATATTTGGGGAGATGCGGTGAACACGGCCGCCCGAATGGAAAGCAGTGGCGATGTGATGCAGGTTAACGTGAGCGGTTCGACTTACCAACTGATCAAGGACTACTTTGAATGCACACCGCGCGGAAAGATCAAAGCCAAGAACAAGGGCGAGATCGAAATGTATTTCGTTGACCGAATAAAGCCAGAGTTCAGTGCCACAGAGGATGGATTTCTGCCGAACTCAACATTTTTGCAGATCATCCGTAGTCAGGACGAGAATATTCTTCACATCAATTAAACCTTGGCGGCTCCATAGCCGTCAGACCATAACAAACATTTAAAAAACAAAAGATCATGAAAAAGTTAATTGCATCAGCAGGCCTGCTCGCTCTTTTGGTGGGAAACGTGGCAGCACAGGACAATACTCCTAGCCAAGGTGTTCAAGGAGAAAAGGGGGCTCAAATGCGCGAAAGACATCACGACCTAACTTCTGAAATACCCGACCTGAGCGAAGAGCAGAAGTCGAAGATAAAGGCCATTAAAGAGGAAAACCGCAAGCAAATGGAGCCACAGCGAGCGGAAATGAAGGTGATCCGAGCAAAGTTGATGGAATTGAAGTCAGCCGAGAACCCGAACACTGCCGAGATCAACAAGGCCATCGACAGGTCGGCCATGCTGAAGGCCGAAATGGAGAAATCAAGGACCGCTTCCGAACTTAAGGTCCGCAGCATTCTTACTCCTGAACAACGTAAGGTGATGGATCAGAAAATGAAGGAAAAGCAAGACCTGCATCAAAAGCAGCACATGGAAAAAAGGGAAATGAGGAAAGCCAAATAAACAGCCGACCGAATAACCACAAGTGATCCCGAACACAGCCTATCGTGTTCGGGATTATTTTTATAGCATGATACAGATCATCCCATTCCTACTAGCCATCACCCTGGTGTCTTGCAGTGGCCAAATTCGAACTGAAATGAATTCCGAAGAAAAGATCCGGGCCGTATTGGCCAACCAACAGCAATGCTGGAACCAAGGCGATATAGACTGCTTCATGCAGGGTTATTGGAACTCCGATTCGTTGCGTTTCATCGGAAAGTCAGGCATCAATTACGGTTGGCAGGCAACGCTCGATAACTACAAAAAATCGTACCCGGATAAAAGCGCGATGGGCACCTTGAACTTTGAACTATTGAACCTTGAACCCATTGGCACCGACCACTACCTCGTCACTGGAAAGTGGAAGCTCATTCGCCAGGCAGATGAACCGAACGGCCTATTCACTCTGATTTGGAAACGTTTCGGTGACGAATGGAAGATCATTTACGACCATTCGAGTTGAGGCACATTGAACTCTTTCCAAAACCGATTGTTTAATCAATGTTCAAACATTAATTTTACAGCATGAAACGTTCAATCAACAAGATCATCCCTGCCCAGAAGGTGAACATGGGCGGCATTATTCTCGATCAATCGCTGCCAGTGAATGGCGTTGAGCAGATCGATCCATTCCTATTAATTCATCATTGGGCCAGCAAATTGCCCGGTGGCGAACGCGAAAGAGACCTTGGCGTTGGGCCGCACCCTCACCGTGGGTTTTCGCCCGTCACACTCATTTTCAAAGGTGCGGTGCATCACCGCGATTCGTTGGGAACGAA
This sequence comes from Chryseobacterium gleum, assembly GCA_945874195.1. Lineage (GTDB taxonomy): Bacteria > Bacteroidota > Bacteroidia > UBA10329 > UBA10329 > UBA10329. Next base: position 14,773 of record CAMCFW010000005.1, on the reverse strand, counting down.
AAGCATCATCCGCGCAGGCGGTGCGCAGTGGATGAACAGCGGGAAAGGTATCGTTCACAGCGAACGGCCACCGAAGGAATTGGCTGAAGGCGGAGGCGATTTTGAGTTGATCCAGTTCTGGGCCAACACACCTGCCGACCGCAAGATGGAACCTGCCAAGTATCAACCGCTCACGGCCGAAAAGACTCCTTGGATCACTTCGGAAGACGGAAAAGTGAAAGCTGGCGTGGTGGCTGGCGAAACCCTCGGCAAAACCGGCCCCATCGAACTGATGACGCCTATGCTGATCATGCGATTCGAGATAGGGAAGGGCGGAAGCATGGAGATTCCGATCCCGAAAAATTTCAATGCGTTGCTCTATCTGTTGGATGGCAAAGCAGAGATAAACGGAGCACGCCACGCAGGCGGAAAAGACCTCGTCTGGTTCAAGAACGATGGCGAAAGCATTTCGTTTGAAGGTTTGGAAGAGACCCGCGCCATTCTGTTGGCGGGCGAACCGATCAACGAGCCGGTGGCAACCTACGGTCCGTTCGTCATGAACAACCAGACACAGATCATGGAAGCGCTGCGAGACTATCAGATGGGGAAAATGGGTGTGTTGATCGAAGAGTTTGATTCATGAACCGAAAAGCGTTCATACAGAGTTTCGGCTTATTGGGAGCAGGTTTGGCACTCGCTCCCATTGGCCTTTTTGGCGCGGAGTCTAGTATGAAAACCTATCCGCTTCCTGCACCGACCATTCACATTCCGCACGGAAATTTTGCCGCCAACGAATTGGAAAAACTGACCATTCCAGAAATGGGATTGGAATGCACGGTGCAGCAGTTCATGCGCAATGGCATTTCCGAAAGTGCAGACGACCTGACTGTCTATTCGTTCCTATCGGGCGATGAACTGATGAATGTTTGCTTCACACGAAGCGGAAAGGAGTTTTTCATCGGCAACATTTCAGGTCTTAAGTTGAAGTTTGATGATTCAAAGATCAGAGTAGAATTCAAGGACCTTCATTTCCTACTGTTGAAAGTTTGAAGCTTCGCGGTGGCGGAAGCCCCATTCTTCAATTTGGGTTGCAAGAATTACTTTTAGGCAAAACCCGCAGCCATGTCCCTCACAAAAAAACTACTTCTCGCCATCCTCCTACTACCTGTTGGATTTATGCTTTATACCTTCATTTCAACTGGCTTTTTCCGAACGGTGGAGAATCATTTTGAGGGCGAAACGGTGATGGAAATTCCTGTTCATGGTGCAGAGGACATCACGGTGAGCACCTCGGACAGTTTCGCCATCGTGTCGTCCACCAAGCGCGGGGTCTATCCACCCACCGAAGAGGAAAAGGGCGGCCTCTATTACCTGGAACTGAAGAGTGAGAATTACGTACTCACGCATCTTACCGCTGATTTCAAGAAGCCGTTTGCGCCCCACGGCATTTCCATGTTCAAGCGCGACAGCACCTACACCATTGCCGCCATCAGCCACACGCCCGAAGGCCATTCCATCGAGGTCTTCACGCTGGTTGGCAAGACGCTGACACATCAGAAAACGCTGCGGTCAACATGGTTGGTGAGCCCCAACGATATTGTGCTGTTGGACGAGAACCGTTTCTACATGACCAACGATCATGGCTACACCGAAGGCATTGGCAAACTGGCCGAGGAATATGGAAATCTGGCCGCATCGAACGTGATCTATTTCGATGGAAAGGATTACCGCGAAGTGACAAATGGCATAGCCTACGCCAACGGCATCAACTTCGATGCCGTGCGCAATCTGCTGTTCGTCTCCTCTCCAAGAAGATTCCAGATTAAGGTGTACGAACGCACGGATGACGGCCAACTGACCTTTGTGGAAGACATCCCCTGCGGCACGGGCGTTGACAACATTGAGTTTGATGAGGAAGGAAATCTTTGGGTGGGCTGCCACCCGAACCTCTTGCGTTTTGCGTCCTACGCCAAGGGCAAGAAGGAAACCGCGCCTTCCGAAGTGCTGAAGATCGCCTACCGCGCCAAAGAAGATTTCACTGTTGAAAGCATCTACACGGACAATGGTTCGAACCTGTCGGCCACATCGGTTGCCGCGCCTTTCGGCAATCTGTTGCTTCTGGGAACGGTGAAGGATGCGAAAATGGTTGTGCTGAAACGGAGGCTTTAATGAAAGACATAAGCCTTTACCTAATGGCCGCGTTTTACATCCTCGCTGGCTATAATCATTTTAAGAATCCCAAGTTCTATCTGCACATGATGCCACCATTTCTGCCATGGCATCAGCAGCTAAACTATCTGAGCGGAGCAATCGAGATCTTCCTCGGAATTCTCTTGCTCTGGCCAGAATATTCTACTCTTGCCGCGTGGGGAATCATCGCCTTGCTAATTGCTGTTTTTCCAGCAAATATTTATCACCTAAGTTCAGCCAAACCGGGCGGTAAATTTCCCGTTTGGGGATTGTGGCTTAGATTGCCGTTTCAGGGAGTCTTTTTGCTTTGGGCTTGGTGGCATACTTTTTAACCACGCCTTTCTCAATTTGCTGAAAATAAACGCTTGGAATCAGCGTTTTCATGACAGTTCAGTTACTCTGAATTCTTTATTCTGGCACATGAAAAGAGCTGTATCATCACTACTTCTGTTCACGGTTTTAAGTGGCTATTCACAGGATATTCCCCTCAATGGTGATTGCTTCAGCGCAGCTCAGATTGATGCCAAAGGGGTTTATCGCTTTGATAGAGCACCGAAAGGGTACGGAACAAAATTGGAGATCTCGGGCAATCCGATGAATTCTCCACACTATTTTCAGCGCGAAGACAACACTGCTTGGTTCTACTTTGATGCCCTGTCGGACGACATGATGGTGTTCAAGATCTACCCAAGCGATACGGCAGCAGACTTCGATTTTCTGCTTTTCAAATCCAGCGATGAAAAATTCTGCTCAGATGTGATCTTGAAAAAGGTCAGGCCAGTGCGTACAAATATTTCGAGATATGATCCAGAGGTGCTGAGCGCAACAGGGCTATCGCCTGGGGCTCAGGATGAGTTCGTGTCAGCTGGACCTGGAAATCACTTCAGCAAAGCGATGGAGGTGAAGAAAGGTGAACGCTATTATCTGGTCATCAATAATGTTTATGGAACTGAAACGGGTTTCAGCCTTTCCTTCGAATATTATAAAACCACCACGCTCTCTGGCTTGGTGAAGGATGAAGAGTCGGGCAAGCCAATTGGCAATGCAACCGTTAGTTGGGAGGAGAAGAGCGGGGAAATATTGGCCGAAGGAATGAGCGATCCTGTAACGGGAGAATACGATTTTTCAGTCCCTGTGAGGAAAGGAAGTAGGCTGGGCGAGTATGTACTGTCCGTCAGCGAGCCAGCGCATTTCTTCACTGACCAGCTCGTGAAAGCATCTTTGGACGAACCTCCAAAAATGCTGGTGACGGTACTTCCAGAGTTGAAAAAGGGGAAGAAAATGATCTTGAAGAACATCAATTTCTTCGGAGACAGTGACAAAGCCTTAGCTTCATGTAGGCCAACTTTCAAGCGCCTCGAAAAATTGATGAAAGCCAATAACTCGTTGGTCATCCGGATTGAAGGCCACACCAACGGATGCTCGCGCGGAGTAGATTATTCGCAGCACCTTTCGGAGGCCCGCGCCCGTGCGGTAATGACCTATCTCACAGACCATCGTATCGAAGCTGCAAGAGTTTCAACCATCGGGCTGAATTGTTCTCAAATGCTGTTTCCAAAGGCAAAATCAGAAGAAGAGCAATCGCTCAATCGCAGGGTCGAATTTGTAGTGCTCGACTATTGACCGAAGCTCTTTAGTTCTGGTTATTTCAACTTTGACCTACTCGTAAGTCCTACGGGAATCAGATTCTAATTCTGATGTCGCGCTTTCAAAACCGCTTCCACATCTTTTAACGATTTGCCTTTGGCAGTTAGCAGCACCAAATAATGAAAGAGCAGATCGGCAGATTCGTTCAAGAACAACTCATCGTTATCATCCTTGGCTTCAATAACGGTTTCAATTGCCTCCTCGCCAACTTTCTGGGCAATCTTGTTAATGCCCTTTTCGAACAGCGAACTGGTGTATGACTTTTCGGACGGGTTCGCTTTTCGGTCTTCAATGATGCGTTGCAACTGATGCACAAAACCGATAGCACCCGTATTGCCAAAGCAGGTATCGGTTCCTGTGTGACAGGTCGGCCCGATGGGTTCTGCTTGGATCAAAAGTGTGTCGCGGTCGCAATCAACCGCGATGGATTTCAGCAGAAGAAAATTGCCCGATTCCTCGCCTTTGGTCCAAAGCCTTTTTTTGCTGCGCGAAAAGAAGGTCACTTTACCGGTCTCCTTAGTTATGGCCAATGCTTCTTCATTCATGTAACCGAGCATCAAAACAGTTCTGGTCGCATAATGCTGGATGATGGCGGGAATCAAACCATCGCCTTTGTTGAAATCTACGTTCATCTTACTGGAATTCCTTTTGTTCTTAGTTCGTTTTTGAGTTGCGGGATCGTCACTTCTCCAAAGTGGAAAATGCTGGCTGCCAAAGCAGCATCCACGCCCGTTTGCTGGAAGACGTCAGCAAAATGTTGTGCATTTCCTGCACCGCCCGAAGCGATGATCGGAACAGTGGTGGTCGCATTCAATTCCTTCAATAATCCGATGGCGAAACCGCCCTTTGTTCCATCATGTTCCATGGACGTGACAAGCAACTCGCCAGCCCCGCGCTGTTCCGCTTCTTTTGCCCAATCGAACACGTCAATTTTTGTTGCCGTTCTGCCACCATGCGTGAACACGCGCCAAAGGCCGTTCACCTTTCCGGCATCTATGGCCACCACCACGCATTGGTTTCCGAACTGCTGCGCGAGTTCTGAAATAAGTTGAGGCCGCTTGACAGCAGATGAGTTGATGCTGACCTTGTCGGCACCCGCAGCCAGCAGCCTCTCCACATCAGAAATAGAACTTATGCCACCACCAACCGTGAACGGAATGTTGATCTCGGCTGCGATGCGACCTACTAGTTCGGCAAATGTTTTTCGGCCTTCCACGGTGGCGGTAATGTCGAGAAAGACCAACTCATCTGCTCCCTGCAACACATAAACTTTGGCCAATTCAATTGGGTCGCCTGCATCGCGAATATCCACGAAGTTGACGCCCTTCACGGTGCGACCATCCTTGATGTCGAGGCAGGAGATGATTCTCTTTTTCAGCATAGCGAAGCCAATTCGATCAATGAAATTCTTCCGTCATAATACGCTTTGCCGACAATTGCAGCTTCGCAACCTATCCCTTTCAGTTTGATAAGGTCGTCAATCGATGAAACTCCACCGCTTGCGATGAACTTTATTCCCACGACTGTTTTTAGGATCTTCTCATACAATTCGATGGACGGTCCTTGCAACATGCCATCTTTTGCGATGTCTGTACAGACCACATATTCAATTCCTTCTTGCTGATAATCGGCTATAAATTGGATGGCATCCAATCCCGAATCATCCAACCAGCCGTGTGTGGCAATGCGACCGTTTTTGGCATCGGCACCGAGGATGATCTTCTCGGAGCCGTATTCAGCGATCCATTGCAGAACCATTTCGCGGTCGTTCACCGCTATGCTGCCTGCGGTTATCTGTTTGGCTCCGCAGGTGAATACAGTTTGCAGATCCTTGGTGGAGCGCAAACCCCCACCGAAATCAACATTCAGTCTGGTTTGAGACGTTATTGACTCCAGCACCTTCCAATTGACCACTTTCTTGGCCTTGGCTCCATCCAGGTCGACCAGATGGAGGTACTTCAAACCCGCACCCTCAAACTGCTTAGCGACCTCAAGCGGATTTGTGTTGTAAACGGTTTTCTGATTGTAATCGCCTTGCGAAAGACGCACACATTTTCCGTCAATGATGTCGATGGCGGGAATGATCCTCATAACTCCAAAAAGTTCTTGATCAGTTGCTGTCCAACCTCGGCCGATTTCTCAGGATGAAACTGCACCGCATGGAAATTGTCCTTTTGTAATGCCGCTGAAAACGGCAGAATATAGTTGCATTGCGCGGTTGTCTGCGAACCCAATTCAGCATAGTAGCTGTGAACGAAATAGAAATCGTCCTTCGTAGCAATTCCCCCAAAGAGCGGTCCATTCAGTTCTGAACAATTGTTCCAACCCATGTGCGGCACTTTCTCTTTGGCCATTGGAAACCGTTTCACGTCCTCGCTGAAAATGCCAAGGCATTCCGTGTCGCCTTCGTCCGAATGTCTGCACATCAGTTGCAATCCCAAACAGATGCCGAGGAAGGGCTGATGCAGGTTTTTCAGTACTTCATCCAAACCTCGCTCTCGCAGGTAGCTCATGGCCGAACTGGCCTCGCCCACACCAGGAAAAATGACCTTTTCCGCTTCTCGCAGTTGCTTCGGATCATCGGTTACGAGCGCATCCACACCTAATCGATGTAGTGCGTTGGACACCGAGCGGATGTTGCCAGCGTTGTATTTGACGATAGCGATCATAAAACTCCTTTGGTGGATGGCATCGCTCCGTCTTCGGTCTGCGAAACCGCCATGCGGATGGCACGTGCCCAAGCTTTGAAAATCGCCTCAATCTTATGATGTTCGTTCTGACCTTCTGCTTTGATGTTGAGGTTGCAACGTGCTTTGTCTGAGAACGATTTGAAGAAGTGTGAGAACATTTCGGTGGGCATTTCCCCGATCTTCTCGCGTTGGAAATTGGCTTCCCAAACGCACCACGGACGACCACCGAAATCGATTGCGACCTGTGCCAGGCAATCATCCATCGGCAAAAGAAAACCGTATCGCTGAATGCCTTTCCGCGAACCCAAAGCATGGTCAAATGCTTCACCTAATGCGAGCGCCACATCTTCTATCGTGTGGTGTTCGTCAATATGCAAATCACCCGCGACTTTCACCGAGAGGTCCATGTTTCCATGTTTCGCCAATTGCTCCAACATGTGGTCGAAAAAGCCCAATCCCGTTTCCATGCTCGATTTTCCAGAACCATCCAGATTCAACTCAACTTTGATGTCGGTCTCAGAGGTTTTCCGATGGATGGAACCAACGCGCGGCTGTGTTTTCAGAAAGCGGTAGATCTCATCCCACGAAGTGGTGGTCAGCGAGCAATCTGTTTTTTCGTTGAAGATGAATATGGCCTTTGCACCGAGGTTTTCCGCCAGTTCCACATCGGTTTTCCGATCACCGATCACGAAGGAATTCTTCAGATCGTAGTTCCCTTTGATGAAGTGTGTCAGCAATCCTGTTCGAGGCTTTCGTGTGGGAGCATTATCAGCCGGAAAACTGCGGTCGATGAGCACTTCCGCGAAGCGGATTCCTTCGCCTTCCAAGGTCTTCATCATCAAATTGTGAACCGGCCAAAAGGTGTCTTCTGGAAACGAATCGGTGCCCAATCCATCTTGGTTGCTGACCATCACCAATTCGTAATCCAGCTGTTTAGCAATTCGGGCAAGATTAGAGATCGCACCCGGGTAGAATTCCAATTTCTCGAAGCTGTCGATCTGCTTGTCAGTGGGTTCAAGGATCAGCGTGCCATCCCGATCAATAAATAAGACCTTTTTCATGGTTCTAACTTTTTCAATTCAGCGAGAAGCTGTGTGTTTTCTTCTTTGATTCCGACAGTGATTCTCAAACAGCCTTCGGCCACTTTGGAACGGTCGCGAACGACAATTCCCTTCGCAGCAAGAGCATCATAAACCGCTTTCGGTGCCGTGAATCTCACCAACAGGAAATTGGCATCAGACGGATAAATATGCAGTACATTTTTCAGTTTGGAAAGCTCTTGTTTCAATCGCTTTCGTTCAGATAGGATCGAGTCCACATCCTTCTTAAAACCTACTTCATCCTCTAGTTCTTTCAAAGCAACTTCTTGAGTAAGTTGATTGATGTTGTAGGGCGGTTTTATTCTATTCATTACCTCGATCACTTGTTCATTCGCGAAGGCCATTCCGAGACGAATTCCAGCCAAACCCCAAGCTTTGCTTAGCGTTTGAAGGATTACAAGATTATTGAATCGCTCCAGTTCAGCAGTCAAGCTTTGCACTTCCGAAAAATCGATGTAAGCCTCATCAATAACCACCAGGCCGTTGAACTCCGAAACGAGCATAAGAACATCTTCTTTTTTCATACTGTTTCCCGTTGGGTTGTTGGGCGAACAGATGAAAATGAGCTTCAATTTCGAATAGGAAAAATGTGCTCGAATGGTTTCCAGATCGAGTTGCCAAACAGAATCAAGAGGCACATCGAGGACCTCCACATCGTTGATGTCGGCACTGACCTGATACATTCCGTAGGTGGGAGAACAGATGAGCGCTTTGTCTTTTCCTGGTTGGCAGAAGGCCCGAAAGAGTAGGTCGATTGCCTCATCGCTCCCATTTCCGAGAAAGATGTTTTCCGAAGGAAGGTTCTTGAGTTCAGAAATGCGCGCCTTCAGCTTTTTCTGCAGCGGATCAGGGTAGCGGTTCAGGCCGCTGTCGTTCGGATTCTCGTTCGCATCCAACCAAACAGACGCAGAACCCTTGAACTCATCGCGCGCGCTGCTATACGGTTTCAAGTTCCGCACATTTGGCCGGATCAAGTTATGAATATCAACCATGTCCTAGCTTCTTTAGTCGGATGGAAACCGCATTTCGGTGGGCATCGAGTTGCTCTGCCGCAGCCATCGTTTCAATGCTTGGGCCAATGTTCCGGATGCCTTGCACTGTCAGTTTCTGAAAAGTTACCTTCTTCACAAAGCTGTCCAACGAAACTCCGCTGTGGCTACGCGCATAGCCGTTTGTTGGCAAGGTGTGATTCGTTCCACTGGCGTAATCGCCCGCGCTTTCGCAACTGAAATTCCCAATGAAAACGCTGCCAGCATTCACCACGTTTTCGGCCATTTCATCGGCATTCTTGGTGGCGATAATTAGGTGCTCAGGTGCATACAGATTTGAAAACGCCATGGCCTGGTCATATGAATCTACGATTACCACCACACTATTTTTCAATGCCAAGCTTGCGATGTCTTTTCGCGGAAGAGCCTCTAATTGCTGCTTCAATTCAGACTGGATCCCGTCAAGTACCTTCTCGCTCCTCACTCCTAACTCCTCTTTCCTACAAAACACCAACACCACCTGACTGTCCGCCCCATGCTCGGCTTGACTCAGTAGATCCGCCGCTACGAAGGCTGGTTCGCAACTTTCATCAGCTATCACCAACACCTCGCTCGGTCCAGCAGGCATATCGATGGCCATGCCATGCTGCTGCACCAATTGCTTCGCCATGGTCACATATTGGTTTCCAGGGCCGAAGATCTTGTCGACTTTCGGGATGGTCTGTGTTCCGAAGGTCATGGCAGCTATGGATTGTGCTCCGCCAACAGTGAAAATTTGTTTAAGTCCAAGTTTCTGTGCCACATAAAGGATTGCAGAGTCCACCGAAGCATCTTTTTGTGGGGGCGTGCACACCACGATCTCAGTACAACCGGCAATGGTTGCCGGAATTCCTAACATCAAAAGTGTGGAGAAAAGCGGTGCGCTTCCGCCAGGAATATATAGCCCTACTTTTTCGATGGCAATGCTCTTGCGCCAACAGAAAACGCCTTCTGTGGTTTCAATCTTCTCCGGATGTTGCTTCTGTGCGGCATGGAAACGGTGAATGTTCTGCCAGGCCACATCGATGGCGATTTTCAATTGTTCATCAACCTGAACGAGTTTGGGGATTTCCAATGAAAGGCCACTTAATTTGACCTTGTCGAAGGTGGTTGTAAGTTCAAAAAGGGATTCATCTCCTCTCAATCTCACGTCTTCAATCAGCGCTTCGACCTTCGGTTTAAGCTCAGACCTATCAATACTCGGTCGCTCGCAGAGAGGGGGCCAATCGCTACGTTTTGGATTTCGGTACACCTTCATTACAGGATCATTTTTTCGATGGGACAAACTAGAATTCCTTCTGCTCCAAGGGCTTTGAGCTTGTCAATCACCTCCCAGAACTCATCTTCCTTTACCACGCTGTGGAGGCTGCTCCAACCGTCTTCGGCCAGCGGTAGGATGGTCGGACTTTTCATGCCTGGAAGCACTGCCGTTATCTCTTTAAGCTTCGTATTTGGGGCGTTGAGCAGAATGTACTTATTCTCTGAAGCTTTCTGAACCGCGTTCATTCGGAACATGACGCTTTCGAGCAAGGCTCTTTTTTCTACTGAAAGATCAGGATTGGCGATAAGTACAGCTTGACTGATCAACACTTGTTCCACTTCCTTGAGTCCGTTCGCTAAAAGCGTGCTTCCCGTGCTGACGATGTCGCAGATGCCTTCGGCAAGACCGATGCCCGGTGCGATCTCCACGCTACCGCTGATCACCTCAATAGTGGCATTCACGCCTTTCTTTTTGAAGTAGTCGCCCAATATCTTCGGATAACTGGTGGCTACTTTCTTGCCTTCAAACCAATTGGTTCCTGTGTAGTCCATTTCCTTTGAAACCGCTAGTGAAAGCCGGCATTTGGCAAAACCCAACTGCCGTACGATCTCCACATTCTTGTCTTTTTCAAGAACCGTATTCTCGCCCAACATGCCCACATCGGCCACGCCTTCTTCTACGTATTGCGAAATATCATCATCGCGCAGAAAGAGTACTTCCAAGGGAAAGTTGGCGGCCTCGGCCTTCAGTTTGCCTCCGTTGCTTACTCGGATGCCGCAGTCTTCTAGCAACATCAGGCTCTTTTCACTCAGCCGTCCGCTCTTCTGTATCGCTATTCTCAGTTTTTCCATGTTATCGTTTCAACAAAAAAGCCCCACCGGAGTTCCGATGGGGCTTGATAATTCCTTTAGTGGGCATCAACGCATCAGCTTACTCCGGGTTTTCCGTGCAGGTAAGATGGTGGTGGTGCATTCTGTTCATTGGGCAGCTAAGTAACAAAAGAATTTGGTTACAATCAATGAACCGGCTGCAACCGATGCTTCAGCAGCGCAATGATGTCCTCGCGGCTCATGTCTCCGTTCAGGTCAACAAACTTGTCGGCCATCTTTTCGAAATCGTTGAAGAGTATGAGGAAGAAAACCTCAAAGGCCTGCGTGTCGCGGAAAATGACCGCCCGGTTCTGCTTGTATTCCTCGTGGTGTTTTTCGAAGTTGACCGGATATTCTCGCCAATGCGTTTGCGGACGTTTGTGGTGTTCCACATGAAAGTCCTCGTTGAAAACGTTGTACTGCCCTTCGAGCACGGTGATACTGTTCTTGTAGATGTTTTTGGGTTCCGATGGGTCGGTCCAAGCGTGCCATGTGTAATTGATGGCGGCCAGTAGGAATATGCAACTCATGTGCGGAATGAGCAGATAAGCGAATCCGAACCAGAAGTTGACGTACATGACCGCTGCCATGAATCCGTAGAAGGCCAGCATTCCGAAAACCATCTTGCGGAACTCTTCCATTTTTCCTTTTCGGTAGTGATAGTTGGCCACCGAAATGCCGGTCCAGAAAAGGGAGAATTCGAAGAGATAGATGAGGAACCGCGCGGCATGCGAACGGTTGTAGAAGATGGTGGAGGTAACGTCCTCGGCAGCATTATCGTGCTTGTGATGGATGCGCATGTGGCCCATCGGGTAGCCCTGCGGAACGTGGCCATAGAGCAATGAAAGGAAATGTCCGTGAAAATTATTGAAGATGCCGAAGGCGCCTTTGAACATGCCTTTGGGCGTGTGACCCTCCTTATGTATCATGGTGGCAACCCGCGAGAAGAAGGCGAAATAGGGGCCGTAGTTCATGACGTTGTAGACCAAGGCTGCCAGCCAGTTCTGCCAACCCCACGAAGTGTTGGCGTTGAGATATTCCACCTGAAACCAATAAGAACCGATGAACAGTAGCGGGGCATAGATGCCGATACCGATGTAGGAATAGAGATAAGGGCTATCTCGTTCGTCCTTCATTATTTTTCGGGCCAACCAAAGCGTGGCCGCATCGGTTTTTGAGGCCAGCCATTGGGCAGGCGCGGTCTTGTAGCTCCAACCGATGATGCCGACCCAAAGCATGGTGGAGGCAATGACGACCACCAACCACGGAATGGGCAACAATAGAATGCTTGTTGCAAGCAGAAAAAAGAAATATTTTAACCTCAGTCCGAAGGTTTTTCCTTCAGCTGCCTGGTTGAGCGTTTGACTTAAGTATTCCATAAAAATTGTTGATTCAACGAGCCGTCTAAAGTAAAGGCACACGACCTAAATTGAGTGTCGTATAACTTGATTTTTATCAATTACCGACCTCAAACTGACACAACATCAACACACATATCTTTGTGTCCATGGAAAATGCCTCATTCGAAGACTTTCAGAAAATTGACCTGAGAGTTGGTACCATCATAAAAGCTGAACCATTTCCAGAGGCACGTAAGCCTGCATATAAGCTGACCATCGATTTCGGATCATTCGGCACAAAACAAAGCAGTGCGCAGATCACCAAGCGCTATAAAGTAGATGAGTTGATCGGCAGACAGATCGTGGCGGTGTTCAATTTTCCGCCCAAGAAAGTGGCAGGTTTTCAGAGTGAAGTGCTGGTGTTGGGCGCTACTCCCGATGTGGATGATGTGATCCTCTTGGGAACCGAGTCCGATCTGCCGAACGGGTCGGTAGTCAGATAACTGAAGCAGCAAGGCGAGGCTCCACATACTACACAGCATTTATTGCGTTATACTTGTTCAATCGGGGTTTCCCGTTGCTTTGATGCGCTTATTAAAACCGATCCTCAGCCTTGCGTTTTTGCTTTTGCTGCTTCCTGCTTACGGTCAGGAACTGAGCAATTTGCGCAGCCGAACGTTGGAAGTGAGCAATGACACTATTGTGTTGGATACGCTCAGTATCGTTCCCACCAGTTTCAAACTGAGTAGAGAAGGAGTTCCGATCGATTCTTCGAGCTATGCCCTTCAATGGTATTCGGGCATGTTGCTGCTCGATTCCTCATTGATCGGTTCGAAGATCGAGGTCGGTTATCGGGTCTTCCCAATGCTTTATTCGCAGAAGACCTTTCATAAGGACCCGTTGCTGATCAGGTCCATTCAGCGCGAAGCAGTGAATCCGTTCAATTATGTGGTGAAACCCGGCACATCTGACCAGCTTTTCGACCTTGGAACCTTGAGTAAGAGCGGCTCCATTTCGCGAGGCATCACCATCGGAAATAACCAGGATCTGGGGGTCACATCCAGCTTGAATCTAAATCTGACTGGGCAGCTCACGCCTAAGATCGGCATCCGCGCTGCCATCACCGACAATAATATTCCATTTCAACCCGAAGGGAATACGCAGCAATTGCAGGATTTCGACCAGATCTACATTCAGATATTTACGGACGAGACCGAGTTGACGGCCGGTGACTTCAGAATGGAGCGGCCCAAAAGTTATTTCATGAATTTCTTCAAACGGGCACAGGGTTTGAGCATCAAACATCGCTTTCCCATCGAGCGCAAGAAGATAAAAGATGAGCACCCCGGGTTCTTGGAAGTGAAGGGAAGCGGAGCATTAAGCCGTGGTCGTTTCAATCGTCAGATTATTCAGGGCGTGGAAGGAAACCAAGGGCCGTATCGCCTTCGCGGAGCAGAGAACGAAACATTCATCATTGTGATAGCAGGCACCGAGCGCGTTTACATAGACGGACAACTGATGGTGCGCGGACAGGAGAACGATTACATCATTGACTACAACACGGCTGAACTCAGTTTTACCAGCCGTAGGATGGTCACGAAAGATTCAAGGATCATTGTTGAGTTCCAATATTCCGAACGGAACTATTCGCGTTCGCTGTTCCATTTCGGAACCGATTTTGAAAAGAACCGGGTGAAAGTGCGATTCAACCTCTATTCTGAACAGGATGGAAAATCGGGCTTGCTGAACGGTGACCTGAGTACGGATCAACTTCAATTGCTTCAGGACATTGGCGACAGCACCGAACTGGCCATCATCCCATCCATCGATTCGGTAGGTTTCAGCACCGATCAGGTCAGGTATCTAAAAACCGACACCACCGTGACTGTTGGCGGCCTTCAAGTGCTTTTTCCGGAGATATTCGTTTATAGCACTAATCCAGACAGTGCGCTGTATCAGATCCGTTTTTCGGATGTGGGGGTTGGAAATGGCGATTATGTTCAGATACAGACCTCGGCCAATGGACGGGTGTATCAGTGGGTGGCCCCAGACACCATCAGTGGGGCTCGCAGCGGCCGTTTCGTTCCTGCCCAACAGATCATCACCCCAAAAATGAACCAACTTTTCACGCTGGGAGCCGAATACAAGGTCGGCAAGAATGGCAATGTGGTGGTTGAAGGCGCGCTTTCGAACACAGACATCAATAGGTTTTCGAGTGTTGATGACCGCGATAACCTCGGTTATGGTATGAAGGTGAAATATGACCATGTCATTCCACTTGGCGATTCGGCCAAATGGTCCATTAAGACCGGAGTTGATTTTGAACATCTGAACGAGAATTTCCGACCCATCGAACGCTTCAGGACAGTTGAGTTTGAACGCGACTGGAACATCCAAGGGCAGAATACCAATACCGATCAATACATTTCGGCCGCGCGCTTGGGCTTTGCCCGAAAGGACATTGCCGAATTGGAATACACCTTCCGATCGTTCATAAACGAAACACAATTTGAGGCTTACCAGAATGCACTGACGGCCAAGGTGGGCCACAAGGGTTTCAGTTTCGATGTGAACGGAAGCCACATCTTCTCGAACGGAAAGGATTTGAACAACCGCTTCGGAAGGTTCCAGGCCGGCATTCAACAGAAATTCAAGTGGTTCTGGGTTGG
>CAMCFW010000004.1 GCA_945874195.1 Chryseobacterium gleum | reverse complement strand
TGGCAGAAGCTGATCGCGACTATTACTTGGAAAGACGCTATCCTGCATTCGGTAACCTCGTTCCGCGCGATGTGGCCAGCCGTGCCGCCAAGGAGCGCTGCGATGCCGGATTCGGTGTCAACGCCACTGGCGAGGCCGTTTACCTCGACTTCGCTGCTTCTTTCGAACGCTACGGTCATATTGAGGCCAGCAAACGCAACCTCGTAAATGCCGACAAAGCCACCATCATTGCCATGGGCAAAGAAGTGGTGAAGGAGAAATACGGCAACCTGTTCGACATGTACATGCAGATTTCGGGCGAGAACCCGTACGAAATGCCAATGAAAATCTACCCTGCCGTTCACTATACGATGGGAGGTCTGTGGGTCGATTATGAACTGATGACAACCGTTCCAGGATTATATGCCTTGGGTGAGGCCAACTTCAGCGACCACGGTGCTAACCGCCTCGGTGCTTCGGCATTGATGCAGGGCTTGGCCGATGGCTATTTCGTTATTCCCTACACCATCGGTGAATACTTGGCCGATGATATCCGTACAGGAAAAATCGCCACCAACACGCCCGAGTTTGATGCTGCCGAGAAAGAAGTGAAAGACCGCATTGCCTTCTTCATCAACAACAAAGGCTCAAAAACAGTGGACAGTTTCCACCGCAGACTAGGAAAGGTGATGTGGGACAAATGCGGCATGGCTCGCAATGCACAGGGACTAAAAGAAGCTTTAGCCGAGATTCGCGCCATCCGCGAGGAATTCTGGAAAGAAGTGCGTGTGCCAGGATCGGACACGCACTTCAACCCTGAGTTGGACAAAGCAGGCCGCGTGGCCGATTTCCTTGAGCTTGGGGAATTGATGTGCCTAGATGCATTGACTCGTGAAGAATCGTGTGGAGGTCACTTCCGCGAGGAGCACCAAACCCCTGATGGCGAGGCCGAACGCGATGACGTGAGTATGGCCTTCGTATCAGCTTGGGAATTCACTGGCGACCCGGGAAAAGCCAATCTTCATAAGGAGGAATTGATCTATGAGAACATTAAGGTTGTTCAACGTTCATATAAGTAAACGGAGAAAAGATTAGAAAGCATGGCTGAACATGGAATGAATCTCACCCTAAAAATTTGGCGCCAAAACGGCCCAAAGGATTCTGGAAAAATCGTTGATTATCCGGTAACAAACATCTCTCCCGACATGTCTTTCTTGGAGATGTTGGATGTTCTCAATGAGCAATTGGTATTGAAAGGCGAGGAGCCTGTGGCGTTCGACCATGATTGCCGCGAGGGCATCTGCGGCATGTGCTCGCTCTACATAAATGGACAGGCACACGGCCCGCAACGCTTGGTGACAACTTGCCAGTTGCACATGCGCTCTTTCAAGGATGGAGAGACCATCTACGTTGAACCATGGAGAGCTGAGGCTTTTCCTGTGGTAAAAGACCTTGTGGTAGACCGCAGCGCATTCGACCGTATCATTCAAGCCGGTGGCTACATCAGTGTAAATACTGGTGCTGCTCAAGACGCCAACTGCCTACCAGTAAACAAAGGCGATGCCGACAAAGCCTTCGCTGCCGCCACCTGCATTGGCTGCGGAGCATGTGTAGCTACCTGCAAAAATGCCTCGGCCATGCTCTTTGTTTCTGCCAAAGTGAGTCAATTGGCCCTACTGCCGCAAGGCCAAGTCGAAGCTGAGCAGCGCGTTCTCAGCATGGTTCACCAAATGGACCTCGAAGGCTTTGGCAACTGCACCAACACAGGCGCCTGCGAAGTAGAATGCCCTAAAGGCATCTCCCTCCAAAACATCGCCATGATGAACCGCGAATACATCTCTGCCGCAGTTACGGGCGAAGATTAAACACCACTTCAAAACCGATAAAAAAGCCCTTGGCCACTCATGGTCAAGCGCCTTTTTGTGCGCCTACTTGTTACCGAAATGTCCTATCACAGGAATTCGACCCTTCACCAAGCGGTCTACTTCAGCCTGCATCACGCGCAAAACCATATCGTTCAATTCAGCAATTATCAGAGGGTCGTTGGCCGCATCTTCCCCATAGCCCGCTGTGGCTATCGGCTCCAACACGCTCACCGTCACCTGGGTGGGCAGCGGCAATCCCAATGCAGGAAAATGCCCCACATGCCATCCAAACGGAAACGACCAGTAAATAGGCCATGTATGAATCTTCAAATACTTCTTTAGCCCCGTCAATTCCGCAATCCGCGAACCAGACGATAGCGTAAGCACTGATTCACCTCCGCCCACGCCTACCACAGGAACAATCGGCACGCGTGCGTTCAATGCCAACTTCACATAGCCCGTATGCCCAAAAAAATCAATCTCATTCCGCTCATAAAATGGCTTAGCATTATCGCGGTCACCTCCCGGATACACCGTCACAGCACACCCCTCGCGCAGCGCCTCAAAGGCACTTCCCTTCTCCGCATCCAAAATACCCAACGCATGCAGCGGCAAGTGCAGCTTCTCCGCCAATTTGTACAAGAAATCATGCACCAGCGTATACATCGGTCTGTGCTCATGGTTCGAGTGGTATTTACACAACCACAAAAACGACTCTGGCATATAGTGCAACCCCGTATGGTTGCCCACACCCAAAAACGGCCCATCTGGTATATTATCCAAACCAATAAACTCTGCCCGATAATAGCGCTCCAACACCGGCAGATACCACTTCGCCACCGTATGCACCATTTGTGGGTCAAAATCTTCGATTAGCCGAAAGTCATCGGTATTGTTGGGAGATCTGTAGCGAGTCATATTACAAGAATAAAGATTGCTCGGTCATCAAAATCTGACTTTCGGCAGGTTTTATTGTCGAAAATGCGACTGGATATTGGTCTAGTCCACCAGCTCCTTACCGTGCTTCGGGCAGAATTTCCATGTGCCGTCCCACTGGGCTTGGTCCAAGGGGCAGGTCTTTGGTTTGAAAAGTGAACCTAGCGGCAGCTCCCATTTCAGGGATTCATTGAAAAGTTGAACAGTGAACCCGCCCTCCTTCATAGGGTCCAACAACCAATCTCCTTCTGGATTCTCATTTGAGAACAGTACGAAGTGCATGTTCTCACCGAACGGTCCTGCCAAACCTGCAAATACTGGCTTCATCATGCCTAGGAACGCTTTCGCCTCTTCATTTATCTTCTTTTGGCTTAATGGTTTGATCTTGTCGCCATTCGATCCTATTATCGACAGATTTTTCTCCAATTCTGTCTGTTCCACATAGACCACCCCGCCCAACGCATCAATCGCTCCGTCAGCAATGGCGAACACGTTGTAATCTTTTAATGTGGCAATTATTCTCTGGGCTTCGGAAGCTGTGGCAGGGTCATGTGCCAGAGATGCGACCCAATACTCTTCAGGTATCCACCATACCAACCGCATCCGGTTCGGGTCTTCGGACACAAGCTGGGTCTGACTGATCAATTTGTTCAGATTGACCTGAAAGTCCTGTGCAGCAGCCAACTGAGAGCATACTAGGATCAGTAAAAAGCAAACTACCCGATACGGTGTCAAAATACAATGTAGTCCTTAGGGTTCACGGGGCGTCCATTGAACCAAAGTTCGAAATGAAGATGGGGGCCGGTGGTCTGTTCCCCAGAATTGCCCACCACTGCGATCACTTCACCCGCTTTCACTGTTTCGCCAGCCTTTTTCAGCAATACCGAACAGTGTTTGTAAAACGATGTCAGGTTGCTAGAATGCTGAATACCGATCACGTTGCCAGCATCGTAGGTCCAAGTGGAAAGAATCACCGTGCCATCAAGAGTTGCCTTGATCGGTTCATTCTCCTTGGCAACCACATCCACTGCAAAATGCTTGTTGCGGGTGTCAAAATCTGAGGTCACATCGCCTTTGATTGGCGCAAAGAAGAACATGTTGCGGATGTTGCCTTCCATAGACGGTCTGGCAGCGAACTGCACGTTCTGTATGTTGAACTGCTCTTCTTCGGCCACCAGTTCGCGCAACAACGAATCATCGGGAGAGTTGCTGAACTCGATGCCATGATAGTCTTTGGTGGTATCGGCACCTTCGTCTGTTTTTGGAGGAGTGCCGCCCGAAATTATCATCTTGATGTTGGCCAGATATAGATCCTTCAAGGCCAATTCCTGTTCCAACGAATCGGTCCGTAGGGTGTTCTCATACGCCTGCTGGCGAAGGTCTGTGTCAGTGTAACCGGGAATATACTCACGCAAGGAAGTGAAGGCAATGAGGTAGGTGACCGCAACGACCAAGAAGATGGCCAACGACCCACCAAGCACAATAACATTCATGGGGGTTAGCAACAGACTTGCGCGTTCCTTGAACGTTTCCTCGTTCATGATCACCAGCCGATACTTGACCCGTAATTTGCTCCGCCAGTTAGACTTCTTCTCCTTTTGTTCTGCCATGAAGTGCCCAAATATCGGAATAAAAGGATGTTACCTTTGAAGGACGCGGGGAGCCGAGGCTTTTACTTCGGTCTTTTTAGCTAAAATGAAATATTTTTGCCGTTCGTCAGTTAGGAGCTGTGCGCATACTGTTTTGAATCGGATCAACCGTTACATTCCTCTTCTGTTCTTAGCCATCGGCCTTACGCTGATGAGCGGGTGTTCTACCAAGAAGAAGAACTTCCTAAGCAGGGCCTACCACAATGTCACGGCCAAATACAACGTCTATTGGAATGGCAAAGAGGCCATGAAAGAGGGCGTTACAACCTTGGAGAAAGGCCACACTGACGATTATGAGGAGATATTGGACGTCTTTCCAGTAGGCACCAACGAATCGGCCAAGTCCGTTTCTGGAAAGATGGACCGAGCCATTGAAAAGGCTTCTCTTGCTATTGCAAAACACTCCATGCTCTTCAAGGGAAAGGAATATGTGAGCACCATCGATGACTCGTACATGCTTATCGGTAAGGCACATTTCTATAAGCGCGATTATGTGTTGGCCTTGGAAATGTTCACCTATGTCATTAAGCAATACAAAACGAACGACATTCGGTTTGATGGTTACCTGTGGCTCATCAGAACGAACACAGAACTAGCCCGATTCAAGGATGGTGAATCGATCATCACGCTTCTTGAAGAGGAAAAGAAATTTCCGAAGAAGAAAGTGGCCGAACTGGCTGCCGTGAAGGCCGACTACTACATCAAGAAAGGCGATTTCGAAAATGCGAAGGACCAACTGAAAGTGGCCATTGGCAAGACCAAGAAACGACATGAGAAGACCCGCTACACCTACATTCTGGCGCAGCTTTATCAGGAATTGAACAACAACGATAGTGCGGCCTACTATTTTGCACAGGTGCTGAAGAAGAACACCCCTTATGTAATGGAATTCAATGCTCGGATTAACCGCGCCTTGATGGCAAGTGCCGAGTCAGGCAATTTGGACGCCATAAAGAAAGAGATGTTGAAAATGTCGAAAGACGAGAAGAACGTTGACTACTTCGACCGCATCTATTATGCCCTTGGCGAAATCGCCATGAAGGAGAACGAGAAGGAAAAGGCCCTCAAATACTTCAAGGTGTCGGTGGCTTCAACCACCCAAAACTTTACACAGAAAGCCATTTCATTCTTCACCATTGCCGATCTCTATTTCGATAAACCCGAATACGAACTTGCGTCAGCCTATTACGACAGCTCATTGGTCATCCTTCCTGTTAAGAACAAGCAGTATTCGCGTGTGCAGGCCCGCCAACAGAGCTTGGCCGAACTGGTCAAGAACATCAGGATCATTGCCCTACAGGACAGTCTACTCCGATTGGGCAACATGTCTGAAAGCGAACTGGATGCCACTATCGAAGGGCTGATAGATAAGGCCATGGCTGCCGAAGAAGCGAAGAAAGTGGTGGCAGCAGACAACACCGCGCAGCAATTGCAGAACGTGCCAAAACCCACTGGCACAGGTTCGATCACGGGCACAGGATGGTATTTCTATAACACCACCGCCCTAAGCTTCGGGGCCAACGATTTCCGAACAAAATGGGGTGGCCGATCGAACGAAGATAACTGGAGACGCAAGGAAAAGCGCGCCCTGAACGCACCTTTGGCCAGAGAGGATGGCGACACGACTCAGATTACGGCCGAACAGCTGCGCGACCCAGAATTCTACAAGAAGAACATTCCACGCACCAAGGAGGAGAAAGATAGCGCCAACATCAAGATCCAAAATGCATACTACGATCTGGGAACCATCTACAAGGAACAGCTCAACGAGAATCAGCGTTCCATCAAGACATTCGAAGACCTACTGAAGCGCTACCCACGTGGCAAATGGAATCTGGAAACGTATTATCAGCTCTATCGCCTTTACAAGGCCGTGGGTGACGAACGAAGCGCACAGGATTACGCCAATCGCATTCTGAAAGAATTCCCCGAAAGCGAGTATGCCAAGATCTTGAAAGACCCCAAATACCTAGAGAAACTGGAACAGATGAGGGGGCGCTTGGGGCAGATGTACGACATGGCCTTTCAGAACTACGAAAAAGGTGATTTCGAAAGGGTGATTGAAGCAGCAGATAGCGCGCTCACTTTATTCAAAGACGGGAAGATCCTGCCCAAATTCGCGCTGCTCAGGGCAATGGCCATCGGTTCCACCGAAAAACTACCTGTTTATCGCAAGACCCTCGAGGACTTCATTGCCCGATATACGGCCGCTGCCGAAAAGCCAAGGGCCGAAGAACTACTGGAATACGTGAAGGGCCTGATGGGAGACTCTGTGCCTGACGAACCCGTGAAAGAGGTGACAAAGGGTGATATCTTACCTCCAACGTCTGACGAGTATATCTATGACGAAGCCGCAGTGCACTATTACACGCTCATTATGGCCAACCTTCCCGATATGGCGCTGACAAAGGGGCGCGTTTCCGATTTTAACACCCGTGCCTTCGCCAACGAAAACCTCACCATCAAGAACCTGAAACTTTCGCAGACAGAAGACCTCATCTTTGTTCAAGGCTTCACAGATACAAAGAAGGCCATGGACTACTATCGCGCCATTCTGACCGACACCACGGTGTTCGAGGGTGTCGACCTTCAGACCGTCAATCAGTTCGTTATTACGCAGGAGAATTTCGCCAAGTTCTATAAGAAGAAGGAAATTGAACCTTACGTTCAGTTCTTCATCACCAGATACATCCTTAAAAAGGATTGACCTTTTTCCCCTCTTAGGAAGAATTTGGGCGTTTTAGCAGAATGGGGGCCAGCTTCAGTCCCTGATCTTCAAACCACCAAAAACCTGAGAACTTGCTTATTCTGAATCCGCAGAAAGCTTCTTTTCAATAACCTACTTTTACCCTCGACCAATTCCCGTTTGTCGACCCCCAAGCATGCAGCGCCTCAGACCATTCCTTGCTCTTCTGTTCGTTGCAACTGTGTGTGTCATGGCATATTGGGACATTGCCTCATATCAGGACACCTTGAAATGGGACATGATGGATTGCTACTATCCGTGGCGCTATTTTGTGGGTGAATGTGTAAGTCACAAATGCTTCCCGCTTTGGAATCCCTATCAGCATTTGGGTTATCCCATACATGCCGATATGCGTTCGGTCTACTATCCCGAAGGTTTTTTGGTCGGGCTGATGGGGGGGTATCAACTTCCGGTGCTTCATTTCCTATTCATCTTCTACATCTCCATGGCGGGCATGGGCCTATATATGTTGGCAGGGAATTTCATGAAGGGCGAAATAGCCAAACTGACCATGGCGGCTGCCTATGTGCTCTGCGGCTTTTTTGTAGGTCATGGACAAGAGATGTTCGGCATCATTGCCGCCACTTGGATACCATGGGTGTTGCATTATTTCATCCGTTTTCAGTCAAACTATGGGTGGGCAGATCTGTGGAAGCTGGCCTTCTTTCTATTTCTTCAACTCACTGGGGGCTATCAGGCGCTTAGTCTCATCCTGTTCTATCTGTTACTGGCCATTTTCATGGTGTTGATGGTGAAAAATCACCTCGAAAACCATAATGCTACACTCCAAACTGGCGCTCGCATGAATCTGATGCTTGGCGGAGTAGTTCTGCTGTCGATGTCGGTGTTGCTGATCACCTACAATCAGGTATCGCCTCATGTGGAACGCCTGACGGGACTATCCTTGGACGATTCGAACGTGGGATTACTTACACCGCAGGCGCTCATTTCCATTGTGGCGCCTTTTTCGGTAGCTACCGATGAGATTTTTCTAGGCACCAACATCACCATGGCCAATGTGTATGTGGGCATTTTGGTGCTAGTGTTCTATCTTCTGGGAAGCGCGCTTCGCAAAAATGCGGTGCTTATGGTCATTTGGATCTTCGGGCTTTTCACGCTCTTGGCCAGTTTGGGGCCACACACTCCGGTCAGGGAAATCCTGTACGACCATGTTCCCGGAATGAATCTGTTCCGTATGTCCAGTTTCTTCTCCTATTTCAGCCAACTTTCATTTCTTCTAGTGGCCGGAATGGCTTTAGATGAAGTGCTGAAGAACCCCTCAAGAATGATTCGGAAGCTTTTGGCAGCCGCAACAGTTGTGGCGTTGGGCGCACTCACGCTTGTCATAAGCACATACATTGATCGGCCTACAGAATCGTCCGTAGCATTCGCGCATCTGTTCGAGTTTTTTCCCTCATTTTCTGAACTAAGCTACCATCAGCGACTGACCTATCAGAGCTCTGTTCAGGTGTTGGTTGTGCTAAGTTTCATGTTGATCGCCTTCCTACTTCGAGAACGGAAAACCGCCCTATCGGTGTTCGTGTTGGCTTTGGTGGTGGCAGAGATGACAATGGCCCTTAGGCTAAACTTTTCATCAACGGTTGGCGGTGGTTTCGTTCCGAGCGAAATGCAGGCCGATCTGGATGCACAGCCCGATGGTTTTCCTGTTCCAAGCAACGCTTTCCCGTTGCGTATGTTCCCAGATGGTATTCGCGAACTTGACCCGTTGTGGCACAATACCAACATTTTTTCGAAGACCGTTTCCGGTGACGGATTTAACAGCTTCCGCTTAGATCGTTTTGAGAATTACCGGCTGGAAAACGAGGCCCAATTCAAAGAAAGCCTGACACATCCGCTGGTTTATTCGCCCACCGATGCTGCAACTATTGAACTCACCGATCTTGGGCCTGGTCGGATAACCTGTCTCGTGTCGGCACAAGAAGCCGGAAACATCATTCTGCAACAGACTTATTATGAAGGCTGGGAGGTGGCAGTGGACGGAAAGCCATGTTCCATCAGCTTGCACAACGATATTTTCCCAATGGTCTCAGTTCCGAAAGGTGAAACCACGGTGGTCTTTGAATACCGGAACGATGGAGTTCTGGCCGGATTCGGTCTATCCTATCTCACGTTGTTCATCATCATCATCGGGATCATCTATCATCTTTTCCTAGCGGGAACAAATTCGCAAACGGCTTTGGTCGGTGCTATCGTCAGCGGCCTGATGTTGATCGGGGGAATCGGCTTCCAATGGTTTTCGCTGAACACAATGGATGAATCGAGAGCGGAAGCCTATAGCCGCCTTTCAAGCCTGATGGAGGCCGAACTCGTAGGCGACCCGATTATCTTCCTCGGAGTTGATAAACCGAAAGTGTTCCGAAAAATGATCGATGGCGAACGGAACAGAAAACTAATGAATGTGCTTGATCTGAAATTGGGCGAACTGTCCGGATTTCAGGCATCGCTTGAGGATAGCACCACGGACACCGTGATCTATGCAGGAAGCAATTTTGGCGAAGACCGCCTTCTGATCGAGCTCATCAGAGAAAACTATCCAGCGCAACGGACCAAACGAAGCGGAAGGGAATTCATGCATGTGTTCACGAAGGGGGAAAAACGTAAAACGCTGTTCAGTTCCAGCATCGATTTTGAAACACCAAGTTCAACCTGGAATTACAACGAAACACGTTTTGATCGAAACGCCAAAGTGCACTCGGGCCAATTGGGTTGGAGCATCCACAGTGGGCAAATGGGAAGTCCGGACTTAACCGTGCGTGTGGGTGACATCACCGAACTGAAACGCATCAAAATGATCTATCGCTCCTGGTGCATGGTGCCGAAAGGGGCGGTGAGCGATGCTGCGCTTTTTGTTCATGTTGAACGAGCAGGACAGGATAGTTGGATGCGCGCAACCAACATCAACAACAGAGCACCAAAAGACCACAACTGGTTCTTGACCGCGTTTTTGGTTGAACCCGATTTCGACCTGGAACCGGATGATGTGCTGAAAGTGTTCGTGTGGGGTGGCGAAGGAGAGCCCATCCACTTGGACGATCAAAGCTTCACAGTGTACCCTGCAAACGAGTGATCATTCGTTCTTTCGAATGATGTACGTGGGCCTGCGTTTGCCCTCCATGAAACCCTTGCCCACATATTCGCCCAAAATTCCGAGCATCACCAATTGCACTCCACCAATGAACAGCACGCTGGCCGTGGTGCTTGCCCAACCGGTGACGGCCTCATCCGTAAATGCGAAAATGTAGATAACATACAGGCCATAAATGCCCGCCAAACTGGCTATAAGAAGCCCGAGAAAAATGGACAACTGCAAGGGTCGGATGCTGAAGGAAGTGATGCCGGAGAGCGCCAACGAGAACATTTTCCGATACGTGTAATTACTGGTTCCCGAAAATCGTTCGTTGGCCTTGTATGAGACCGAGGTCTGTCTGAAGCCAACCCAACTTACCAGCCCACGAAGGAAGAGGTACGACTCATCAAGGCCTTTGAGCACATCGACCACCGAACGGTCGAGCAAACGGAAATCTGCCGACCCCGGATGAATTGTGACCGAACTGAGTTTCTGCGCCAGCCGATAGAACAGTCGCGAAGTGGTCCGTTTGGCCCATGACAGGTTCGGGTCTTCCTCGCGCTGTGTAAGCACCACTTCAAAACCCTCCTGCCATTTCTTAACCAACTCCGGAATCAACGCAGGAGGATGCTGCAGATCGGCATCAAGACTGATGACGCAGTCTCCGGTTGAATGGTCCAACCCCGCTTTTAGGGCGGCCTGGTGACCGAAATTGCGCGAAAGTTGAAGGAGGCGGATGTTCGGGTCGTTGGTCTTCAAGGCCCTGATCTTTTCTGCCGTTCGGTCCGTGCTTCCGTCATCCACAAACAACAGTTCGTACCGAGAAAAATGGGCCAGAACGGGTTGTAAGAGCCCATAAAGCGCCACGATATTTTCCGACTCGTTGAAGCAAGGGACAACCAGCGAAACACAAGCACCCTCATTACGAAGCTCTCCGCTCATGCAGCCAAAGGTAACTTATGCGGCTTTACTCCACCCAGCCGATCACGGCCAGGTCGATCTGGCGTTTTTCCAACGACACATTCACCACTTTCACCCTTACCGCATCGCCCAAACGGTATGAATTGCCGGTTGTGGAGCCGACCACGCTCATGGTGTCCTCCTCATAATCGTAGAAATCGTCAGGAAGATCTTTCAAACGGATCATGCCTTCGCATTTATTTTCCTTGATCTCTACGAAAATCCCCCATTCGGTCACACCAGAGATCAGTCCTTCGAACTCCTCACCGATGTGTTTCATGAGGTATTTGGCCTGCATGTATTTGGTTGACGCCCGTTCAGCATCAGAGGCCTTCTTCTCCATTTCCGAGCTATGAATGCACTTGTCCTCGTATTCCTGTTTGTAGGCCGATAGACCATTGTCCAAGTAGCGTTGCAGCAAACGGTGCACCATCACGTCAGGATACCTTCGGATGGGTGACGTGAAGTGGGTGTAGTATTCGAAACCAAGGCCGAAATGGCCAATATTGTCCGTGCTATATTCTGCTTTGGCCATGCACCTGATGGCCATGGTGCTCAGCATGTTCTCCTCGCCTTTTCCTTTGATGTCGGTCAAGAGTTTATTCAGCGATGCGGTCAATATCCTTCTTGGGCCAAGCTCAACCACATAGTCGAGCTGCCGTGCAATGCCCACCAGCATTTCCAAACGTTCTTGCACCGGATTGTCGTGGATACGGTAAACGAAGGTTTTCGCCTGTCCCTGTTTCGGTTTGCCAATGAACGTGGCCACCTGCCTGTTGGCCAACAGCATGAACTCTTCGATGAGCTTGTTGCTATCCTTGTATTCTTTCAGATAGACCTCGATAGGGTTTCCTTCTTCATCCAACCGGAACTTAACTTCTTCCTTTTCGAAAGCGATTGCCCCGTTATCGAAGCGCTTGGCCCGAAGTTGCAACGCCAATCCATGCATGGTAAGCACCTCGTCCTTCAACGGACTTTCACCTCCCTCAATGATTTGCTGAGCCTCATCGTAGGTGAATCGTTGGTCTGAATTGATGATGCAACGGCCAAACCACTCGTTGATGACATTGGCCTTGTCGTCCATTTCGAACACGGCCGAGAACACGAGTTTCTCTTCGTTAGGACGGAGAGAACACACCTTGTTCGATAGTTTTTCGGGAAGCATGGGAATGACCCTGTCCACCAGATAGACCGATGTGGCGCGCTTGATCGCCTCTTCGTCCAGCACCGTGCCTGGCTGCACATAATGCGACACATCGGCAATATGAACACCTATCTCCCAGTTGCCATTCTTCAGTTTTTGGATTGAAAGCGCATCGTCAAAATCCTTGGCGTCCTCAGGGTCGATGGTGAAGGTGGTTATGCTCCTGAAATCTCGTCTTTTTGCAATTTCGGCCTTCCCGATCACCTCGGGGATCTCTTCTGCTTGCCGTTCCACATTTGCCGGGAAACTCAATGGGAAATCGAACTCAGCCAAGATGGAGTGCATCTCAGTCTCCATTTCGCCCGGTCGGCCCAATACGGAGATCACGTGGGCGATCGGGTTCTTTGCCCTTTCGGGCCATTCGGTCATCTTCACGATCACCTTGTCTCCATCCTTCGCGCGTAGCATTTCGCCAAGCGGAATGAAGAAATCTACCGGCATCTTCTGGTTGTCGGGCACCACAAATGCCACTTTGCTGGTGGTGTTGATGGTAAGGGTTCCGACAAAGGTCTCTTTGGCGCGTTCCACCACCTCAATAATTTCGCCTTCTATTCGCTTACCATGATCTGTGGCATAAGCGTGTACCTTCACAATATCTCCTGGCAAAGCCTGTCTAACCTTGCGTGGAGAAATGTAGATGTCGCGGTCGTAGCCTTCCACCGTCACATAGGCGGCCCCAGTGCTTGTCATGTCGACCTTGCCGATCAGTTTAGGCGGTGGTGCGTGTTTCAGTCTATACTGCCCGCGTTCAATTTCTCGAAGCAGACCATCGTTCTTCATTCGGTTGAGCGTTTGGGCCAGCTCGTTGCGTTCTTTCGGATCGGTGATTCCGATACGTTTGGCTATCTGTTTGTAATTGAGTGCCCGGTCGGGACTTTTTCGCATGGTTTCCAAGATGGGCTCTTGGAAAGCTGATATGGAAGAGCTGCGTTTTTTGCCCGTTCCTTTATTCTTCTTTTTCAAATACTTGTAATCATTAATAGGGCACAAGGTAGGGATAATCGATGGCGCTGCCGAAAACAGACAGGGCGCATCATTGTGTGCTAGACCAACCCATTGGTCAACGTTCCAGAACAAACGTGAAATAAGGCTAACTTTGCGCGCCCAATATCAAGCATGATGGAAAACCGAAGAGTGAGGGTGCGATTTGCCCCAAGTCCTACAGGACCACTTCACATGGGCGGTGTAAGAACCGCTCTTTACAACTACCTGTTGGCAAAAAAACAGGGGGGTGATTTTATTCTGCGCATAGAAGACACCGATCAGGCGAGATTCGTTCCGGGAGCTGAAGAATACATTACTGAGGCGCTCGAATGGTGTGGGATGAAGTTTGACGAAAGCCCGAAAGTGGGAGGCCCATATGGCCCATACAAACAGTCAGAAAGAAAGGCCAGTTACTACGAATATGCCCAGCGGCTGATCGACAGCGGTCATGCCTATTATGCTTTTGATTCGGCAGAAGAGCTGAACGAGATGCGCGAACGCCTTACCAATGCCAAGGTGGCTGCCCCACAGTATAACGCAGTAACGCGAGAAACGATGAAGAACTCGCTCACCTTGTCAGAAGATGAGGTGAGGAGGAGGGTTGAGGCTGGAGAGCCTTACGTTGTCCGCATCAAAATACCCCGAAAGGAGGAGATCCGTTTTCATGATGCCATTAGAGGTTGGGTAGTTGTTCATTCTTCTCAGATGGACGACAAGGTGCTGTTCAAATCGGATGGAATGCCAACTTATCACTTGGCAAATGTGGTTGACGATTATCGCATGAAGATCTCTCACGTTATCAGAGGAGAGGAATGGTTGCCCTCAGCGCCTCTTCATGTTCTCTTGTACCGTTATTTGGGTTGGGAAGAGGTAATGCCTGTTTTTGCACACTTGCCGCTGATCCTGAAGCCGGATGGAAACGGCAAACTCAGCAAACGTGATGGCGACAGGCTGGGTTTTCCGGTCTTTCCACTCAATTGGAACGACCCCGAATCGGGCGAGCAGTCCACTGGCTACCGGGAAAGGGGATATTTTCCAGAGGCCTTCGTGAACATGCTGGCCATGTTGGGATGGAATCCTGGAACAAGTCAGGAGATCTTCTCTATGGAGGAGCTGATTCAAGCATTTTCTTTGGAACGTGTTGGAAAATCGGGTTCAAAGTTCGATCCCGAGAAGGCAAAATGGTATAACCAGCAATATCTGCGTGGTCGCGACAATGCAGAACTGGCCGATATCTTCAATATCATCCTGAAAGAAAAGGGAATAAATGCAGAGCCGACCTATGTGCTGCCTGTTTGCGGATTGATCAAGGAGAAGACACAGTTCACCAGCGAATTCTGGGACTTCGGAAGTTATTTCTTCGAAAAACCGACCGCATACGACCAAAGCGTGATCTTGAAAAGATGGAATGAAACCGCTGAAGGGTTCTTTTCCTCTTTGGCCTCCGACCTGAATGCGCTTAGCGCCTGGAAGGCTGAAAGCATCGAAACCCAATTCAAAGCCACGGCCGACCGACTGGGGGTGAATCCAGGCCACGTGATGCAATTGTTCCGCGTGTTGATCAGCGGCCAGGCAGGTGGCCCGGTACTCTTCGAAATGACAGAGCTTCTTGGACAGACCGAAGTGGTGAGCAGATTACAAACTGGGGTTACCTCCTTGAAATGAAGCAGGAACTTTTCATAGAAGACATCGTGCTTCATGCCTATCACGGTTGCTTGGATGAAGAAGCGCGGATAGGAGGAAAATATCGAATTGACATAAAGGCAGTTGCAGACCTGAACGAATGTGCGGACAAGGACGACTTAAGTTTGACCGTTGATTACGTGGTGGTGTTCGACATTGTAAAGCAACAGATGGCCATCCGATCCAAGTTGATTGAAACCGTTGCAAAGCGGATCGCGCAAAAATTAAAGGCAGAATATACTTGGGTTTCAGAATGGGAAGTGAGCTTGACCAAGTTCAATCCACCGGTTGGTGGCAGCCTTGGCCAGAGCAGGATTGTTTGGAAGCTAAATTGATTGGCCTTCCGTTAGGATCAGATTATTACTTTTGCACCATGGTCGAGTGGCCGAGCGGTTAGGCAGAGGTCTGCAAAACCTTCTACAGCGGTTCAAATCCGCTCTCGACCTCAAAAAACCCCATCGTCTCACGGTGGGGTTTTGTATTTTTGGTAAGTTATTTGAAATTGAGAAAAACATGAAAAGCAATATCCTGATCTTCGGGCTCCTGATTGGCCCATTCATCGGCTACGCTCAAAGCTATGGCGACTATGCTGTAAATGTGATTGTAGCGGGAAACGGTTTTGCGCACTCCTCCATCGTTTATTTTGACGATGAGAGCTGGGATCCCCTTGAGAACCCTACATACGGTTTTGATCCATGCTGCGATGCGCTGCTGGTGATGGGAAATGCCAATCAACCTCACATTTTCACTCAGGTAGTTGCTCCACCGGCATCACCCAATAATCACAGGTTGAGCATTAATGGGCTTCCCCATCTTTTTGAGTCTATTGACGTCCCATTTGGTTTTTTACCTGGAACATTGGCGCAATACACATTCACGTTCAAAGAACTTTATACGATGCCACAGGGTGTGACCGTAGAGTTGGAGGACATTGCTCAGAATGTGACTCAAGACCTGCTGCTGGACTCAACCTATGCCACTTGGGGCGCACCTTCGGATAACGAAGCCAGGTTTGTTCTGCACTTCAACCCAGGCAACGTTACTGGACTAACCTCCTTCAGAGATGGTCTTGACAATGTGCGTATCGTAAATGTTTCCGGAAACCATTCAATCGTTGGTCTTAGTTCATTACCGAACTCAACGTTCAGAATATTCAATCTGATGGGTAGCGTTGTTTGGAAGGGCAGGAACGGAAACAAAACGGAACTTTCAGTTAATAGCTCAGAACTGGTCCGAGGGATTTACATCCTAGAGGTAACAACTGAAAAAGGTGGCCGCAAGGCGATAAAGGTGAATCTATAAGAAAAAGGTGTAACTTTAAGCCCTAATTTTCGGTCATGAGAAAAACAGGTCTTATCTTCTTAATAGCGGTGGCTTCTGTTCATCAAGCGTTTGCACAGCCCTTGCCACCACCACCGCCAAACATTGCTATTCCGTTGGATGTAGTGGTGGGTGTCCTTGTTTTTTGCGCGTTGGCGTATGGCAGCCTTAAATTGTGGCGAAAGTCGAGCGAAGCGGCCAAAAACAAGGCCGTTTCCAAATAATCAACTAGGCGCTCAGCGCCTGTAAGCGTTTGTATCTCCAAGCGCTCTTTCTGTCAACATTTTTAGTTGTCCGCCCATTTTATCAGGGTCCACATTCCTTACGCTCTCGTAGCTGATTTTGCCATTGGCATCTGTCACCACTCTGGCATAAAACGCAAACGATCCTTCGGGCTCCTCGGATTCGAACTTGCTCCTTCCGAATTTTAGTGAGTATAAGTTCAGCGTGTCCTTTCCCGGTCTGGTAACCACATAAAGCTGATCGCTGAACCACTTCAATCTATCCACACCATAATCGTTTTCCACGCTAGAAAGTAGATGATGGTTCTTCTTAAATCCCACCCATGACACGTTCTTCGATGGGTCAAAAAAGGAATAGTATGCCACGTGAAATGCAGAATCTGATTCGGAAACGCCATACCACAGAACAATATTCAGCGGTGTTGTGCCTACGAAGACCAACTCCTTCTTCTCTGCTTCATTCGCAAGGTCAGCCTCAAATACACGGGTGGCCAGAAACTTGTTCATCAAACCGGTAAGAAGATAAGCCGAACTCACAACTAGACCCAGATAATTGATCCGTCTTCGCCAACCACTTGTTCGTTTAAGGAAGAGCACAGCTATGACGCTTAGCAAAAATGGCACCGTATAGAACAAATCGACCACAAAAACAGTGGCGATAGATACACGATGGTCTGAGAACGGAAGAAAAAGTTGGGTGCCATAGGTTGTGAGACAATCAAGCAGCGGATGTGTGAATATGGACCAGAAGAAAAGTAGCGTCCAGTCTTTGAATGCAGCTTCGTTCCGTTTTCTATAAAGCCAATGCACGGCCCAGCCGAGAAGTGGCGCCATGCAAACGGCAAAAGTGATGGAATGCGAAATACCCCTGTGCAGCACAATTTCATCAATCGCTCCCCCTCCTTTCAGCCAGATGTAAACCACATCGAAATCGGGAATAGTACCGGCAACTCCTCCCCAAAGTAAGGCCTTGTTGCCTACCTTTCTGCCTAGAACGGCTTCGCCAACTGCAGCGCCTAATATTATCTGGGTCAAACTGTCCACGCGGCAAAGCTAACAACGGACCTTGCTGAAAGTTGCGTCATTTTCAGATTGACCGAACATGGCTATATTTGGTTCATGGCGGTGGAAGTGAATGATAGAAGGCAGGCACAGCAGTTTTACAACGATGTAAAGAGCTGGCAGTCCGAGCTCAATACACATGTGATCGACCTGCTATTCTTTCAGCGCATCCTCGACATTTACTCGCTTAAGGTGTCGGAGACAGAAGAGGCGCGCGATGTTCATTTTCTCAAACAGACGCTGGGATCCTTTCTGCAACATAGGGTCGACATACAGAAGCGGAAGTTGAAGGAGCACGAAGAATACCTTCAGAAAATTGTAGAGGACCGACTTTTATTGAAGGACAAAGAATTTACTTTCAAGCACCGCGATGCGGAAAAGGACATGAACGACTTTCGAACAGGATACCGTTCGTTAAACCAAAGCCTGTATTCCAAGATTGAGCAATTGAAGAATTTTTAATGCATCGAACCCTGCAAATAACACTTTTGATAATGATGATGAGCACATCATTGACATTGGCACAACGCAGGCCGAAAGACACCGTGCTCGATAAGAAGACCTTCGTGGTATCGATGGAACTTCAGGAGGAGAAAAAACGAAATCAGGAGGAGCCGTTTGAAGAAGAACTGAGCTTCCGGTCGAACAAACTCACATCCAAGGTCATGCGGATGTCTGACGAAGGCGGATTTCAAATGGGAGAGTACGCCATCGGAAAAAGAGAAGTGGTGATGGATGAGGTTATCTTTCATTTCGAAGCCATCAACAAGAACTCAAAAGGGCTGTCGCTAAAGTGGGAGGGCAAAGTGTTCGGCAATCAAATCGAAGGCAAGGCCATCGTTTCCAAGAACGGAAAGGTCAAAGAAGAATACGTATTTAAGGGTTCGCTAAAAATAAAATAGCGTTCATTTCACCATCTGGGCCCTGAAAAGCTGATAAGGAACCGCGTTCATTTCTCCTTGCGTATTCACCTGCAGAATACCTTTGAACGTGACCACCTGATCGGTGCTGAAACGTGGGAATTTCCCGTTCGGTAATAGTTCCACCACTGTTTCAGGGCCGGCACCTCCGCAGAAAAAGCAGTTGGCGAACGGATTGGCTGAAACCATGTACATACCAAGGTCGATGTCAACTGGAATGACATAACCCTTAACGCTGATCTCCTTTCCGTTCAGAGCGAGCAATTCCCTCGAAAATTCGGGCGGTTTTACGTTCACTTCAAATCCGAATGTTTCCGAAAACTGACGATGGAATTTGACCTGCGCAAAGGTATTCCAACTTACCAAGGTCTGGGCATTGACAATACAGCCAAATGCCAACAGAAAAGCTAATGCGAGTGTGTGTTTCATTTTGGCACAGCGTTCTTCATGATATAGTTGCAATGCTCAAGGTCGTCCCAGTTCAATTTCAACCTGCCTTTAAACGTGACCACTTCATCCGTTTTGAACACCTTTTTCATCGACTTTGGAAATTGTAATTCCATGACGCTTTCCGGACCCGCGTTTCCGCAGAAAAAGCAGCTTGCAAAGGGGTTTGCAGAAAGCACGTAGTAGCCCGATTCAACGTCAACCGGTATCACATACCCTTCAATTTCTATCAATCCGCTGTCCAACGCCAAAACATCTTTGCTGAAATCGGGATGCCAGACCGTTTCATCGTATGATGCGTAATACTTTTCCTTCCATGTCACTTTGGCCAAAAGCGACCAATCGACCTTTTTGTGCTGAGCGCTTCCTTCGGAATAGGAGAGAAAAGAAAACGAGATGAAGAGTAAAGCTGCCAACCTATTCATTTCTCAAAATGCTTGAAATATCGGACCGATAGGCACGGAACGCGGGGACGAGGGCGGCAATGAGCCCGATGGCCAGCGTGAACGGCAGAAGCCACATTTCAATTGGCGCAATGCCGACCTGAGCCAAGCTGAAATGAAATTGTTCTTCTCCAAAGGATGAAAGCATCATGATGGCAACACGCCCCAAGATGATGCCAAAAGCATAGCCCGCCAAGCAGAGCAACAGACTTTCTTGAATGACAAGGCCAAACAACTTGCTTGGCGAAGCGCCCAACGAACGCATCAACGCCAATTCGTATTTCCGCTCTTTCAGCGAATTGAGCAATGAGATGAAAACACTCAGTGCGGCAATGGCCATGATGAGAATTCCGATGGCCTGCAATGTGCTGAAACCAATGCCCATCAACTCGTAAAGTCGGTTTATTTCAATGGCTGGCAAGGCCGCTTGCATGGATGTTCGCTCATTGATATAGCGCGGAAGCTGCATCATGCCCATCGGGTTTTTGAATTTGATCAACAGTGCGGTGATCTCACCCGCTTCTCCCTCTTTTTCGTGCTCATGGTTTTCGTGCGTTTCCCCTTCTGCGTGTTCGTCTGCCGCATCCTCATGATTTTCCTCTTCTTCATGATGATGAATGTCCCAAACACTTTCGGTGGAAGTTAAAATGAGTCGGTCGGCAACGGATCCGGTCGGGTTCAGAATTCCGACCACGGTGTAATGCATCTCCTCGTGGGCATTTCCTTCCTCTTCAAATCCATGCGTTCCGTGAAAATGGTCACCCGGTTTCAAGTTCAATCGCTCAGCAGCAGCGCTGCCCAGCACCACGTCCATACTTTTCTGCCAAGGTTTTCCTTCTCTGAAACTTGCCTTGAAATGCGTGAGATAAAGCGTGTCCGTACCCACAATTCGAAAACCCTGATAGCTGTCGCCATACGAAAGCGGAATGCTGTATTTGACCAACGGATGCTTTCGGATCTTGCTCACCTCGCTCAGCGGAATGTTCCCTGTTGGATTGTCCATTTGGTAAACGGCCGAAAGAATCAATTGTAGCGGACTTCCCTTGGCCCCAACCACCATGTCAACGCCACGGATATCGCGGTTGAATCGGTCGTTCAATTGTTCGCTTACGGTCACAATGAACGAGACCATGCCAACACCTATGGAAAGCAGCATGATGCTCAGGGCGGTTGTGAGTAAATACTCC
>CAMCFW010000003.1 GCA_945874195.1 Chryseobacterium gleum | reverse complement strand
TGCCGGCAGCGAGGTCGAGCCACGGTTGCACCTGTAGGTCGGGATAGGCCGTCTGATATTTGGTGGCAAGCAGTTCGGCCAAGTCGTGGTCGGTGAGGGAGACCGCGATCTCGTGCACACCCGTCTCTATGTTCATCAGTGCGCGGAGGTCGTCCTGCTGCACGTAGATGTTCATCTCGTCAAACATGCCGTTGCCCGACTCATAAATGCCCACCACACGAAACGCTCCGGCAATGATTTCGCCCTCCACGTCCTGCACCGTCAGCACGAGTTTCGACTTGAGTCCCACGCCATATTTATCGGCCACTTTTCGGCTGATGAGCAGTGGATTGCTTGATTTTCCCTCGAACCACGCACCGTCAACCACCTTCTCGTTCAGTCCGGTGACCAATGCTTCTTTGGTAGGGTCGATGCCTACGATGCGGATGGCGCCCGACCGCCTTGCCGAACCCACCATGCCCATGCTGATAAGCCGCCCAGAAGTGCCCGCCACGGCAGGTTCCCGCTCCACTTCGGCCATGATGGCCTCGGAGTTTGGAATGAACAGCTTGGGCAGATATTCCTCCGTGAATTG
Source organism: Chryseobacterium gleum (assembly GCA_945874195.1). Taxonomy (GTDB): domain Bacteria; phylum Bacteroidota; class Bacteroidia; order UBA10329; family UBA10329; genus UBA10329. Next base: position 22,171 of record CAMCFW010000003.1, on the reverse strand, counting down.
CGGCCTGTGGAACTGGAAATCGCTCATCTCCAGTTTGATAACACTTTCGATTTTTTGCCGGACCATTCCTTGCATAAAAGAAGTTGCAAATACTCCTGCAAGCAGCCCTACCGCGATAGCGGTAATGACCACAATGCTGCGGGTGCGGTTACGCCAAATGTTTCGCCAAGCGATTTTGAGTAGCATCGGTTTTAGGTCTTAGGCGTTAGGTTTTAGCTACGCATGGCTTCAATAGCTTTAAGTTGCAACAGCCGAATCATAGGATAGAGTGCGATCACGGAAGTAATGGCCGCAACCACCAATGCCTGCGTGGCAAACACCCCAAAGTCCACCGAAGCCTGCATGACCGGTTCCATGCCGTATTCCTCGAACATTTTGGTGAATTCATCCCCGTCTCCGAAGGTGATAGGGAAATAGTAGAACCAGCCGACAACGGGCAGTGCGCCCACCATGCCGAGGGCGGCACCGAGCAGCGAGAGCATCACCACTTCGAGCCAGAAGACAGCGGCCAGTCGCCAGCGTTTCATGCCCACGGCCACCAGCACTCCGAACTCGTGCATCCTCTCTGCCAGCATCATCAGCATGGTGCCGAAAATGCCGAACGAAATGACCAGATAGAGGATGAACATGAATACGTAGCCCTCCACGCGGTCGGTCTCGATCATGTTCTTGAGGTCGGGCGAAAGGGCTTCCCAGTCGTTGGCAACGTGGCCGCCGGGGAGAGTCTTGGTGAGGTCGGCAGCGATGTGCTTGGCCTTGTCGGGGTCGTCCATCAGCACCACGATGTTGGTGCACATGCCCTCGGCCCCGAAGAACCATTGCGCCTCCTGCAAGGGCAGTATCACCAGTTGTTTGCTCAGCTCGGGCGAACCGAATTTGACCAGACCTTTCACGGGATATTTGCCCGTGGCGGTGCTGCCCTGATAGCCCATTCCGATGAGCACGATGGTGTCTCCAACACCCAATCCGAGGTATTTGGCAAGGCCAGAGCCGAGCAACACAGCCTTGTCATTCGCGGTGAGGTATTCACCTTCAGAAACACGCGAGGCCATATCGGTATAGGCGGTTTCGCGCTCCGGGTCTATGCCTACGACCATGGCTCCTTTGGTGGTCTCGTTCGATGCCGCAAGGGCGAAGCTCTCGATGCGCGGCACGTATCCGCTCACGTGGTCGGTACCGATAATGGCGCGGTCGATGCTGTCAGTGAGCGCGAGAGCGTCATCCAGAGAGCGGTCGGGCAGGTAGCTCTCCGTCAGCACCTGCACATAGCCGCCATACGCCCCAACCATCGACTCCATCATGCGGGCATACATGCCTTCCTTCATGCTCATCATGAGGGTGGAAAGGATGACCGCGAAGAACACAGACATCAGGGTGATGGCCGTTCTGCGCTTGTTGCGCCAGATGTTGCGCCATGCGAGCTTAGCAATCATCATCACTTCACCGTTTTCATGTTCGAAGTCGAAAAGAACGAATCCTCCATTGGTTTGTCGAACTCAATGGCGGTGATCTCCATCATCGTCTTGTTGCCAGGCTTATCCACTGGAATCATCTCCATTTTGGCGGCCAGTTTCTTACCCCCCATTTCTTTTATGTCGGAGGAGTTGAGGATGTTGATGAGGAAGCCGTCCTCGTCATACATCTCGCTGCGGAGTTGGATGAAATCGGTCTTGTCGATGAAGAGGACGAGCTTGCCCCACACCACGGCCGCTTCGGGCTTGGGGTCGAGTTGGATCTTGTAGCACTTGCGGCCAAGGATGGTGCTGTCGCCTGTTAACTTCTGCGTGTAGTCATTGAGGGTGGACGATTCGCGAACGAGGTCATCGTTGGTGAAGTCGGTGCCCATCCAACTCTGCATCATCATGCTGGGCGGCAGTTTGATGGTGCGTTCAATGCTGGGCATCCAGTTCCATATCTCCTTGTCGCGCTTGAGGAAGGAAACGCCTTTGTCCTTGGCAGGTGCGCGGACCACTGACAAACTGAGTTTCTCGCCTTTGCTCCAACTTTTGAGGGTCATTTCACGGGTCCACTTGGGGCGCACGGTGGTAATCTTCATCTCGGTGATGGCGCTCTTTGTGCCCCGCATCTTCTGGTCGGCCTTATCGATGATCTCGCGGGCAGTCTGTGCCTGTGTAGTGGTCACGCAGAACAGAAGCATGACAAAAAGGGGTTTCACGCTCCCGATAGCTATCGGGAGGCGCAAAGGCGCAAAGATGCTTTCGGGGAAAATTCTCATGGTTCTTGTCATTGTTCTCATTCGTTCATTACTCTTATTCCGTCCCATCACTTTTCGATCATCACACGTCACATTCTCATGCAAACTGTTCAATCAATAACCGCTTCACTTTTTCAATCGGAAAGTTCGTTGGGTCCATGAGCAGATGCAGTTGGATGCCGTCCACCACAGCCGAATAATAACGCATCATGGTCACGGGATCCTCATGGCCCTTCTCCGTAAAGTAGTTGCTCATCAGCATCATGTAGGGTTGCACTTTCGGTATCATGTGTTCCATCAGCAACGGGGTTACATCCGGCTGGAATGATAGTGACATGTACAGCTTCCAACGCTGTGGATTCTCAATCACCACATCCAAACTGCGCTCGATCAGGCTGATGAACTTCTCCTTGGTGAGCGGCTTGGTCATGTCCAGGTCCATCAAAGCAATGGCCTCATCAAACATGTCGGTCACCAAGGTCATCAATACTTCTTCCTTGCTGTTGAAGTAGTTGTAGATCAACCCCTTGCTCACCTTGGCCCGCGTAGCAACACTCGCCATTGATGCCGAATGATAACTCTCTTCCGCAAACACGTGAAGCGCGGCCTCCAGGATCTGCTTCCTACGCTCCTCACGGATTTCCGCAAACTGTTCCGGTGATCTTGGTGACATCAGATAAGATTTCGGTGCATGTCGTTCAGCGCCTCTGCAACTGTGAGTCCAAAGCCTCGGACCACCTCAAATCCCGCCAAGTCGGTAAGCGCGATCACAAAGCCATCCACGTGCTCGGTAACGCTGAGGTTTTGCAGTTCGCTCAGGCTGACGGAACGGTTAAGAACGGTGTCGGAATTATCTACTTCCATAGTCGGATGGTTGATTGACTAAACGGTCAGTCAAAGAAATGGCATGTTTTTCAATTGACCTAACGGTCAGTTAAAAATATTTCTCCGATCCATCGAGAAGTTTACCTTGGTGCGAATACAATTCAGCCATGATAGCCAACGTATTGAAGCGCCTGATACTGCAAGTTTCTAAGCGAAGACTTCCAAAATATGAGGGAACCATCTATCTGGTGGGATTGAAGGAACCCGTCAAGATCATGCGCGATGAGCATGGTGTGCCCCACATTTATGCCCAAAATCTTCACGATCTGGCGTTTGCGCAAGGCGTTGTCCATGCTCAGGACCGCCTGTTCCAGATGGAACTGAACCGAAGATTGGCCACAGGTCGGCTTTCGGAACTGATAGGGGTTGAAGGCGTTGACACCGACCGTTCCGTTCGCACCTTCGGTTTTCATCGCGTTGCAGCCAATGATGAAACGTTTTTAGACGATGAGATCGGTTCGCTGCTCGATGCCTATCTGTTGGGTATCAACAGCTATATTGAAAGTAATTCCCAAAAACTTCCGGTCGAATTCGCGATGCTGCGTGTCAAACCCGAAAAATGGATCCGCAACGACATCCTTTCCTTCTCGCGGATGATGAGTTGGCAGATGTCGTTCGCGTGGCAGGGCGAAATTGCCCGTGCCAAACTGGTGGAAAAAGTGGGATTGGAAAGGGCACAGGAGATCGACCCTCGCTATCCGATCCAGAATCCGATCGGCCTACCCAACGGAAACGAGATGTACCAACTGCTGGTGAACGGGGCGTTTGAGGCGATCAACGGGCCGTATCTCCATCAGACAGGCGGCAGCAACGCATGGGCAGTATCCGGCAAATTGACCGACACGGGCAAACCCTACCTCTGCAACGACCCACACCTGCCGATGCTTTTGCCTAGCATCTGGTACGAGATCCACCTGCATTCGCCCGAAATGGAGGTGGCTGGCGTGTCCATTCCCAGTCTGCCGCTCGTGCTCATTGGCCACAATCGGAACATTGCCTGGGGAATCACCCTCGCCTATACCGACATTCAAGACCTGTTCGTGGAAGATTTCGTTTCAGAGGACACGTATCGCTTTGGGAACGAAGTACGGAAAGCCAACATTACTGAAGAGGTCATTCACATAAAAGGCAAGAAGGCCGTGATTGAAAGGGTGGTGGAAACGCACCACGGCCCGATCATTTCTACCATTGCGAATTATCCCGAAAAACGCGTGGCGTTGGCCTCATCCTGTTTCGAGGCGGGACCTTTGTTCCGAGGTTGGTTCGAGATGAACAAGGCCAAGGATTGGAACGATTTCGTGGGTGCCATCAAGCACTTGACCTCGCCCGCGCTCAATATCATTTATGCAGATGTGGATGGGAACATAGGCTATTGGGTTTCGGGCAAAGTTCCGCTTCGAGCCAAGCCGAAGAGCATGCTTCCATACAATGGTTTCACCGGAACAGAAGAATGGACCGGCTTCGTTCCGTTCGAAGAAATGCCACATTGTCTTAATCCGAAAAGCGGTCGCATCATTTCGTGCAACCACAAGATCGTGGCAGACGATTACCCTTATTTCCTCGGAAACGTATGGATGAGCGGTTCGCGCGCCAAACGTGTTGCTGAACTTCTGAGCGAAGACCGCATCTACACGAAGGAAGAAATGGGTCGGTTTCAGATGGACTTTTACTGCGGTCCGGGAGTGCAGTTTCAGGCCTATTGGAACGGGATAGAAGCAAAAACGGAGGCCGAAAAACAGGCGCTGACCAGTTATTTGACCTGGGATGGCGAACTGGCGGCCGATACGGTTGGCGGCTGCATCTATCAGGTGTTGCGCACCAAACTGGTGGAACTGCTGTTGGTTCACCCGTTAAGCAAAAGCCTGTTGCACGATATGATGGGCAAACCGTTCCACCCGCTGCTTTCGGGCATCACCGAAATGTATGGCCACGACCTGAACATGCTCATGCGGTTGCTTGATGATGAACAATCTATTTGGATGAAGGAAGCGGGAGGCCGAAACGCGCTGCTTCAAAAAGGACTTACCGTGACCGTGCATTGGCTCGAAAACCACTTGGGGAAAGACCAACGTGAATGGCAATGGGGCAAATTGCACCGCTTGCTGTTCGAACATCCGATCGGGCAGAAGAAGCCGTTTGACAAGGTGTTCAACATTGGCCCGATCCCGATCGGTGGCGATACGGATACGGTCCATCAGACCGCCTTCTTTCCCGAACGAGGCTATGCGGGTCAACTCATCTGCCCTAGCTACCGCCAAGTGGTGGACATGAGCAACCTCGCCAACTCCATCAACATGTTGGCTCCGGGAAATTCGGGACAGGTGGCCAGCCCGCACTACAACGACCTGACTGGCAAATGGCTGAAGGGCGAATTCAAGAAAATGGGGTGGGGTTTGATTGAAGGGAAAGACCTGACGTTGCGTCCCTGATCATCAGGTAGCCGACAACTTCGAACTATATCTTTCCAATGGGGTTAACCTTGGCTTAACATTTACGTTATCTTGCTGCCAAGATTTCGAATATGAATAAATACTACACCTGCCTTTTGGCGCTGCTTCTCATCGGTTTATCGGCTTCCGCACAAGTGAAGGTCAATGAATTTTCGGGCGCCAATCTCGATCAGTTCCAAGATAATTATCAAGGATATGAGGATTGGATCGAACTATACAATACGACCGGAGCCACCATCGACATCGGGGGTTATCACCTGTCTGACAACGAGACCAACCCTACGAAATGGGCCATCCCGTCAGGCACCACCATTCCAGCCAACGGATACCGAGTTTTTTGGTGCGATAGCCGCGATGAAATGTCGGGCGGACAGTATCACACCAACTTCAAACTGAAGCAGAGCACAGCTGGCGAGGAGATCATTTTGGCCGATGCCGCAGGCAACATTCTCGAAAATGTGCCACTCACCCCAACTCAGGTGGGGCATTCGCATTGTCGCAGTGTGAACGGGGCAGGGGTTTGGAAAATAGACACATCTCCAACACTTGGCGCCACAAATGGTAGTACCGGACACTACGATGGCTATGCCGATAGACCGGGCGTGAGCGTTTCCGGGGGATTCTTTCCCTCGGCCGTTGGTGTGCAGTTGGCAAACACCCCCAGCAACCTAACCGTTCGTTACACCACCAACGGAACGTTGCCAACGTCCACTTCGCCCGTTTTCGCTGGCGCCATCACCATCACTAGTACACAGATTCTCAAACTGCGCAGTTTCAGTTCCAACCCCCTCATACTCCCAAGTTTTGTAGAATTCAACACCTACCTCATCAACGAGAATTTTACGCTTCCTGTTATTTCTGTAGGTGCCGATGAGGTGCTCGAGCTTGCCAATGGCGACCAAGGACTGCGGCCTCGCGGATCCATCGAATCTTTCAATGCAGCCGGAACCCGCACGGCCACTTCTTATGGCGAACTGAACAGCCACGGACAGGATTCGTGGGTCAATTTCCAACGTAGTTTAGATTGGATCTCGCGTGATGAAATGGGCTATTCGGGAGCCGTTCAAGACACGCTTTTTGATTACAGCGACCGAGATGAATATCAACGATTCATACTCCGAGCTTCGGGTGATGACAATTATCCGGCAGACAATGTTCCGGCAGACCCAAATAATGTGCATGATGGCGGTTGTCATATCCGCGATGAATACGTTCAAACACTTGCCAAGAACGGTGACATGAAACTAGATGTGCGTTCGGCAGAGCGCTGCATTCTGTTCTTGAACGGTCAGTATTGGGGAGTTTATGCCATTCGCGAACGACCCGATGACCATGATTATACCGAATATTACCACAACCAAGGAAAATACGACCTTCAGTGGCTCATGACCTGGGGTTATCACTGGGCCGAATATGGCGGACAACAGGCTTTCGATGATTGGGCCGTGCTTCGCGACTTTATCTTGAACAATAACATGGCCAACAGCGCCAATTATGGCCTGGTTGATGGGCAGTACAATTTTAAGAGCATCATCGATTACATGACCATGAATTTGAACGTGGTGGCCTCAGACTGGTTGAATTACAACACAGGTTGGTGGCGCGGGCTAAATCCCGATGGCGAACACAAGAAATGGGGCTACATCCTTTGGGACAACGATGCAACGTTCGATTATTACATCAATTATTCGGGTGTGCCAAACACATCTCCCGAAGCCGAACCTTGCGACATTGATGGAATTGCTGACTTTCTGGCCGATTGGGGCTGGTGGGACGGAGAAGATCAAGGCAAACACGAACAGATCTTCCTCAAGCTGTTGGAGGAGAACCCCGATTTCGAGCAGCTTTACTATTCGCGCTATGCGGATCACATGAACACCATCTTCTCGTGCGAGAACATGCTTTTCACCTTCGACAGCATGGTGGCCATCATTGCACCGGAAATGCCACGTCACATTGCGCGTTGGGGCGGAAGCATGAGCGAATGGAATGGGAACATTGCGGAAATGCGCGATTTTATTGAAGCCCGCTGCGGCAATTTGGCCGAGGGCATGGTAAGTTGCTACGAAGTGACCGGACCCTACGACCTTACGGTGATGTGCAGCCCGCCCAATGCCGGCCACGTGAGGCTGAATACACTTTGGCACGAAGAATTGCCATGGACAGGTTCCTATTTCGGAAACATGGACAACATCATTGAGGCCCGAACCTACACTGGTGGCCCCACGGCCTCTTTCTCCCATTGGGAATCAACGGCCGGCAACGCCATATTCCCACATCAGGACAGCATTTTGGCCGCAGTTCAAATTGCGGGCTTAGATACGATCGTTGCCGTTTTTGATGTCGATTACACGAATGTGGAAGACCCGTTGAACGGAACGCTCTTTTCGGCCTATCCTGTTCCAGCCTCCGATCAGCTCAACGTAAACCTGCAATTGACGGCCGAAGTGCGATACGACATCGTGCTTTATTCTATTCAAGGTCAAGAGGTGTTCCGACAAAGCTTCTCGCAGCAATCCATGCAGACCACCATCGACACCCGAAACCTGGCAAGAGGCATGTATGTGCTTTCGCTCGAAAGTGAATTGGGCTTTAGACAGAAGAAGATCCCGTTGGTGGAGTGATCAACGTTCCTATCGATAACAAAAAAGGCCGCCCCGCTTGATGCGGGGCGGCCTTTTTAATTCAACGGAGAGTCTTAGTTCTTGATCAGCTGCTTGAAGGTTCTTCCTTCAGCAGTTTCAATTTCCATGGTGTAAACTCCCACTTTGGCTGATTGCAGATCGATGCTGTAAAGTGTGCTTCCAGCCAATTGCTCCGAGCGGATAATGCGGCCAGAAACATCCATGATGCGGATGCTGAGCGCATCGGTCCTTTCCAATTGAAGGTTGAAAATGCCGTTGCTCGGGTTAGGGTAAACGCTTGCGTTGATGCCAGCGGCCTCGTCAATTGCAGTGGGGTTGGCTGTCACGTTCTTGGTGTCTGTGCCTTGGCATCCACCATCTGTCAACGATACGCTAACGCTTCCACTACCGTTGAAAGTAACCGAAACACTGTTGGTTCCCTGCCCAGAGTTAATGGTCCCGTTGGTCACGCTCCAGCTGTAAGTCACGTTTGGATCGGCAGGTACAGAATACGTGTAGGCGCTTGAAGGGTCCACACTGCTGCTTCCGGTGATAGTAGTGCTGATATCAGCATAATCGGCCGGTACAATGAGTGTGTCCAGGATCATGAACGATCCACCACCGAAGCTTGGACTTACCAAACTAACCCATGTTGGAGCACCGATGAAAGACGCAATGCCCGTTGGGTTGGTAGATGCGATGTAAGCATCAACTTCAAACACCAATGGGTATTCGCCATCGTTGTTCGGTCCACCACCAACGGCAGCATCCCAATCGCCACCGGCCCCTACAACGTAGGCACAACCCAAGGCAGATGTCTGATTCGGCACTGTTCCGGTATTATTCCAATAACCCCAAGGCCCATTGGCATCTGCAGAAGGCATAACGTTTGTGCTTAGCGACAATCCGGCCGGAAGACCCGTAACTGAGTTGATGCGCATTCGTGTAATGAACAGCGTAACGTTTCCGCCTATCGGACTAGGAACCGTTGTATCTGTAAGACTAACAATGGTTTTAGGTGCAATAAGATCGCAAGTTGGGCCAAGCGGTCCCTGCGGATAAAGACCTGGGCCGTAGCCAGCATAATTTACGTCTGGCGTGCACGTTTGAGAAAATCCTGCGGCTGCAATGAACAGGGCAGAAAGAGAAAGGAAAAGTTTTTTCATGATAAAGGTTTAGAGTTATGCAACCAAAGGTAATTCGCGAATCGTTACAAATGATGTAAAGCGAAATGCAGGGCAAGGCCTAGAATGAGACCTTCAACGCTTCACCTGAAGAAAGTGCTGCCAATAGTGGGCCTTGTCCATATTCTCCCAATGAATGATGTAGTAGCGGTATTGATAGGTCTGTATCTGACAGAGAAAAACAACAAATACCAGCATTCCGAGCAGTGCATAGTGCGGTTTCTGCTTCAGATCTGAAAGAAGCAGCGCCAATGGAAGGAATAGCAGCGGGATGTATTCGGTGTAGACCCTGGATGAGAAACTGCCACCATACCACCAGTTCCACCAAGAGGACATGAAATACGTGATCAAAGCAAAGAATAGCCCGAAGGACAGCAGTTTGAAGCTGTCTTTTCGCCACAGCCAAAGTGCGGCCAAAACAGTGATGAGAAAGGCCGGTGTATAAACAAAAAGTCCTTTTTTGTAGCTGAAAAGGATGTCGATGAAATGCGGATCAGTAAAGTTGAAGCCCTCACCAGGGTAGGTGTCCACCCACCATTGTCCGCAGGCAAGTTGAAAATAAAGCACCTGAACGGAAACTATTGACAGGAAAAGAAGCGATGCCAAGGCGGGCTGCCAGAGGTTTTGAAATAGCCTCCTAAACCAAGCACCCAGTGCTTCGGAAGAACCTGCCAGCATCGGAATGGCAAATACCGCTACTCCGTTTATCGGGCGAATAAGAACGATCATGCCCAATGACAAGGCCATGACAAATAGCCACTTGACATTGGATTCGTGGATGCTGCGAAAAGAGGCATAACCGAAAAGCGAAACAAAACCGAAAGAATAGACGTGCGACATGCCTGGTTCAACGACCGAGTAGTTGAAAAGCTGCGTTCCGAAGGTGATCAATATAAGGGTGACACATCGTGCTACATTATTCACATTCAACCCCACCATTAATCGGTTGAAGCACCAGAGCCCCAGAAATAGATAAAAAAGGGCGGCCACCGTAACCATGAGTGAGTAAGGCCTCGAATAGCCATCAGCTTCTGCACCCGAGATAAGACAATAGCCGTGTGTTGCAGCAAAGAAGGGCAGTTGGGCCAAAGCTGTTCCACAGAGGAATTTGTTCAGTTTTCCGTCTTCGGCCTTGAATCGGAAATCGCTCAGGTAATTCGGTCTGCGATACTTCTTGCCTTCCATCTCATCGAAGAACCCGAAGTAGAGGTCGTGGTAAATGAACACCGCAGGCAGGTAGGCGTAGTATCCGTTGCTGTCCGATTCCTGAATGGTGCTTTCTGCCCGAGAATTCCAGTTCAGATTAGAAGTAACGATGGTCATCGTTAGCATGATCAAGATGATCAAACCCGTTGAAAGCCGATCACTCATATCGAAAAACGACAAGTTGGAACGACCTTTCGGCATTGGATGTTTGGAATGAGTCCAATTGCTTCAGCCGGGGTTCGGAACGAAGACGTTCCAACGGCATGGGGTCGCACTTCTGATCGGACCAGTTGTTCCACACCACAATGTCGTTGTGACGCAGAATGGAAAGGCTCCAGGAACAAAGGGAGGTCCTCACGTTCGGATCAAAATGATCATGGCCCAACACGACACTCAAATAAGGAGACGAATGCACATGACGACCTTTGGCCGGTTGCTTTTCGAGCAATTCGCCAGCTTTTTTTTCCAGCATCTGATCTGGCCGAAGCGAAAGACTGCGGTCCCAATGAATGGCCGCGTGGTTTTCTGTGAATGGAAAAAGAACAATGGTGGTAAGGATCAGTGCTTTGACGGCCCGTTTCATTGATGTGTTCTTCCAAAATCTATTCTCCACAAGTAGGTTGAATCCCAGCAATACCATCACAACCATTGATGGCATGACAGCCACCATCACCCTTCGCAGCCCCATGGAGTTGAACATGCCGAATGCCCAAGCAAATGTGTGAAAGAGAAAAAGAGCAAGGAACGAGCCCCCGATCAGGAACATCATGTTTCTGTCGTCAACGCTACTCAACATGTGTTGAACCAAAACCAAGAAACCGATCAGAAAAAGAATGAGCAAGGGTATGCCCAGAACGAATATCATTCCGCTCGGAAAACTCAGCAGGTCCCCGTGACCATACGGACTGTTTGCTGACGCATAGGGAATCTCGGTGATGGTCCAAAGCAGGTCTTTTCCTGCCAAAAAACCAGCTAAGGTGAACAGGATATGTCCGCTGCACGTGGCAATAGCGGCCTTCCATCGGGCCGAAAAAATGTAGAGACAGAGGAACACCGCCACCATCAGCAGGCCCTCCGACCGGACAAAGGGCAGAAATGACACCGCAACTCCCGCCCATTCGTGGCGGTTTTGCACGGCAAGCCACAAGGCCAGGGCCAGAAAGAGGGAAAATAGCGGTTCGGTAAGCCCAGAGAAGGTAACGATGTAATTCAGTGGGGCAAAAAGGAAGAACACCGGAATGGTCCAACTGTTGGCAATTCCGAGCCGATCTGCCAACAACTGTGTGAATCGGGCAGCCAACAAGGTCACTGTAAGGTTGAAGAACTTCATGCCGACCATTCCGAACTGTGCCCACGCGCAGCTGAGTATGACGAACACGGGTTTGGCCCAATGATCGAGGAAGAACTGGGGATGCTGAGGTGCGTGGCGCGAGATCAGATAATGCATGATACTGTCGCCCGAATCGGCAGTGCCATCGAAACGGAAGATGGTGGCTATCCCAACGACCGAATAGAGCAGATAGGGCCAGTATGGGATCAGTCGTTGCATCGCTTGCTTAAAGGAAAAGATTCTAAGCCTACCATGCGCGCAAACTTACGTAAGAGCTATGGCATGAGCCCGCTTCCGGAGATGACCGCCTCCACCTGTCGCAGATAGTTACGCTTGTCCTTGCCAGGCGCAAATACGAATCCGTAGATGTGGATCACGCGCTTTTCGCTACGGTCGAGGAAAGAGTAATATACGAACGGGCCGCCCATCAAAGCCCCTTTCACCGTCCACAGCCCGATCAGCTTTGAGGCGAACCTTCCGTCAATGGATGTTTCTTCGAATGCCGGAGGATATTCAACATATGTGGTCATGAAGGTGCCATCGGTGGGGCCCGGCACGTATCTGTTCAAAAACGTATCGGCCGATGCGATCATGCCCTCTTTGAAGAAAGTGTTGGCCCGCGTATAGGGTTCAGAATAGACGATGAGGTTCTGCGATAGCTCGTCCGTGTCGTAGCGCATCCAACAGAAATCGCTTTCCTGCTTAATGATGTTGTAGCCCTTCGGAACGCTCAATTTCAATCCGAATGAGGTCTCCAATTGCTCGGTCACTTCTGTGTTGAGTTGGGCCCTGTAGCTTTTTAGAATGCGTTCCTGCTCCTTCTTGATGACATGACCGATGATGCTGTTTGCGTTCGCATCGAACAATTCCATGAATTTTTCGACCGTTGGCGCGCTGATCTCGATCACTATCTGTGGGGTTGACCACACGTCCTGTTTCAACTCAATTCCTGGTTTCAGATCAGCACCTATGTTGCCTATCAACAGGTTCCTGTGTGTTTGGAATATTCTGGTGAAGGCCGAACTTCTAACGTGCACCACATTGAACATCGGTTCGGGCTGCGGTAATCCATAGACATGTTGTGCCAGAGTATTGAAGACCGTGTCTCCAGCAGCCCCGTTCCACTGCTTCTCATCCATTACAACCACCAGTTCGCCCGCCTTGCCGGTAATGCCCGGCAGAGGCATTTCGGGGGCTGTGCAGGCACCGAAGCAAAGGACCAGAACAAGCAAGACAAGGACCCTCATTGTCATTCCACCTTGAGTTTGGCCCCGATCTTCAACACATAGTTTTCGCTCAAGTTGTTCATTTCCTTAAGCTGTGCTAGAGTCAGGTTATTCCGTTTGGCTATCTCCCACAGTGTGTCGCCAGATTTGACGATGTGGTATCTGCTCGCTCCAGCGGGGGTTTCCGAAACTGTGGCACCCGCACTGGTGGTCGGTCGGCTGGCCGTGAGCGTTCTTATCTTCAGCACATCGCCCACATGCAGCATGTTTCCCTTTATACCGTTCCATGCTCGCAGGTCGGCCACACTGACCCGATACCGGGCGGCAATGCTCGATAGGTTCTCGCCCGACTTCACCTTGTGCGTCTTCTGCACCTCGCTCATCAGTTCAGCCTGTTTCTCAAACGCCTGATTCACCTTTGGTTCTCCCACCTCGTAGAGTGCGCCCTCGTTGGTCAGATAAAGGCCTATCTTCTTCTTGGGCAACACAAGTGGCAACCCGCCAGGCGATTCTGGAATGATGGCGTGTTTGTAGATTGGATTGAGGAACTGGATGTGTTCGTAGGGGATCTGCAATACCGAGGCAAGGGTCAGTAGGTTGGTATGCTTTCGAACGATCACCGAATCGAGCTCGTAACTCATGTAGAGCGGTTTATCGGGATAGATGTTGTGTTCGGAAGCATGTCTCATTACATAATTGACCGCAATGAATGCGGGCACGTAACTTTGTGTTTCCTGAGTAAGGAACGGGCGCACCTCCCAATAGTCGCGTTTTCCGCCCGAGCGTCTTATAGCCTTCAGCAAGGTTCCGGGGCCACCGTTATAGGCGGCCAACACCATTTGCCAATCACCGAACATATCGTAGAGGAATTTGAAATATTCGCAGGCGGCAACGGTCGACTTATACGGGTCCTTCCTGTCATCCAAATAGGAGGTGGCATCGAGGTCGTAGATCTTTCCGGTGCGATACATGAACTGCCAAAGGCCCAGCGCCCCCGATTTCGATTGAGCATTCGGATTAAGCGCAGATTCAATGATGGCCAAGTATTTCAGCTCCAATGGAAGGTCATAGCGGTCGAGAGTCTCTTCAAACAACGGAAAATAGAATTCGGCCATGCCCAACAGTCTGGAAACCTTGTCGCGATTCCGCACGGCATAGGCATCAATGTAGGCCTTCACCGATTCGTTGTAAACAAGGTCGAACGGACTGTTGCGGTCAAGTTCTTTCAGGGCCTTCACATAATGGGCCTTGTCGAAAGCCGGCACTTCATCAGGTCTGTATTTCCGTTTGTTCAGCGCATTCACATCGGTGGTGAAATCACTTTTTTTGAACATTCGATGGGTCACCATGCTGTCAAGCGCCACCAGAACGGGGTCATCCTTCCTCAGTTTTATCTTGCTGGTGTCGGGGTCGGTTGCCAACGCACCCATCGCCACCACCATCAACATCAACATGCCTATTCCTGATCGGACCATTGTTTTATTCACTGAGAAACCGCAACGCATCATGTCGGCCAAAATTATCCAACCTGCCCTATAATTCGCCCGAATGGGCAAAAACCTTTCAACGGTCGGGGCTTGGTGGGCATGGGGACGGAGGGATTGCCGCCATACACCTGTCTGGTGGCATTGGGAGCGCGGGGATGACCACCATACGCCTGTCCGATGGCATTGGGAGCGCAGGGATGACCATCATACACCTGTCCGATAGGCATCCGGGCACAGGGATGACCACCATACACGTGTCCGATGGCATTGGGGGCGCAGGGATTACCATCATACACGTGTACGGTGGTCATCGCGGCTCAGGAATTCGACCGGGAGCAATAATCAGTCGATGAAACAGGCTTTTCTATCGACAAAAACCAATTAAGGTCAGAAATCCGTGAAATCTCAGGTTGACCGATTTCAAGTGCAGATTCTGCACCATCCTGAATTTTGGTACCATGTTTAACCCTTTAAAACCTATACAACATGGAAACATGGCATTACATCACAAACCAGTTTGAAGGTAGTACCCGCGGCAGCTTCAAGCGCATGAACATTCTGGCCAGCGACCATCAGAGCAAGCTGACGGCCCAAGGCACCGACCCCGACATTGCGGCATTGGTCGCCCGCACACTACCCTTGGCAACGGCCTACGGCACGGCCTACACCGGGTCGATAACGGCCAACGCCACCTACAAGGGTCACACCCAACTGGGCGACAGCCTGCTGGCGCAATTGAGCAACACCAAGATCAAGCAGTGGGACATTCAGATCCAGAATGTGTTCCTTGAAGGCACGGCCGAATACACCATGATACTGCCCAACATGCGTGGGCCGTTTCAGAAAGGGGGCAAGGACCAGCGGCAGAGCGAGGTGGAGGCACTGGCCCAGCGGCTGTTGGCCTACCCCGCCCTTGCCACCACGCAGGCCGATGTGGCCGCATTCTTCACCACCCTGAAGACCGCCCGCGACAACCAGCAGCAGAAGGAACAGTTGGCCGCCACCGCATCGTCTCAATTGGAACTGGCGCGCGTGGCCCTGGCGGTCATGATGTACGGAAACCTGGGCGTGCTCATGGACAAGTACCGCGAAACACCCGATATGGTCGGGAACTTCTGGCAACTGGACCTGATCCGCGATGCGGCCTCAGGCGGAACAGACGATGACGATCTGCCCGACAACTCGGTCACCATCAGCGGAAAAGTGATGAACCAGACCACAGGCACCCCACTGGCGAACGTCTCGGTGGTGGCCTTCGATTCGGCCACAGGGCCCGGCACGGGTTCCATCGAGGTGTTCACCAATGCGGAAGGGCTCTACGAGATCGTGATTGAAGACCTTCCGGGCGCCTATTTGGCCGGCATGCAGGCAAGCCTAACGGGCTATATGACGCAGATGCGCAACCTGAACATAGAACCGGGCAACGACTATCCGGGCGAAGACTTCTCGCTCAGCCCCATGCCCTGATACCTCCGACCACGGTCGCCACTGAATGCCGAAAGCCCGAAGCTTGCGCTTCGGGCTTTCGTTTTTACGGGAGCGGTCAAAGCCAAGGAATGCGCGGGTGGGAGTTTGGAGCAGGATAACTTCATACCTTTACTTTATGCTCAGATCCTACAAAATTATCCTAGCGATTCTATTATCAGCTTCGCAGATTGCTGCACAAACGATGTCGTTAGATAGCTCGTTTGCCGTTCTGGAGAATCAACCGAACCAGCCATATTCCATTTTACCACTGAATGATGGTAGATATTACGTGGGAGGCGGTTCAGATTTCTCACAAATACTTGGAAACAAGATTGTTCGGGTGTTAAATGATGGTCAGATTGACCCAACATTCGTCAGTCAACATTTTTTTAACAGCGCCATCCTTTCAGTTGATACAACCTCGAACGGAGATGTTATCGTTGGGGGAATAATGTATCCCTATCGAATAGTTAAATTGAATTCGGAAGGACAGGTCGATGCCCAATTTCAATCAAACTTGAACTCAAGCTTTGATGATATTGTTGAGGTTGTGAAAGTTCAACCAGATGGAAAGATCTTGGTTGGTGGACAATTCGATTATTTCAATTTCACTCCGGTTAACCGCTTGGCTCGCCTAAATGCCGATGGAACACTCGATGAAAGCTTTAACGTCACCACAGGATTTCTCTATTCTCAAGTGATTCCAACGCATATTGAATGCTTGCCGGACGGAAAGATTCTTGTCGCGAAACGTTATGATGACGGCAGTTCGTTTCCTTATGCTGGTATTTGTAGACTCAATGAAGACGGGTCTATAGACCCGACTTTTCAGAGTCCACTCAATACGGGCAGCGTAACCGCTTTGACCAAGCTTTCGAATGGAAAATACCTGCTTGGTGGCTTCCAGATGCATATTGGAAACTTGGAGGAGTTTGATCTTCACTTGGTTCGAATTGATGCGAATGGTATTCCCGACACGGCATTTCAGTTTCAGTCGGACGCATTAAGTCACAACATCGATTATGTGAAAGGGCTCTATGAAATGGATGAAAACAATGTAGTTATGGTCTATAGTTCCACTTCGAACTACCGAATAAAGCCCATCTTGGTGAATGATGTTGGTGGTTTTGATACTACTTTGATCTCTGTTGAAGGATTTGACAATGACGTCTTTTGTTCGGCTATTGATTTCGATGGAAAAATTTTAGTCGGGGGTTCCTATTATTATTTTGATACCACTCTTCGGCTTGGTGTTACTCGTTTTATTTATGATGGTTCCTCGACCGGAATCACCGAGGTGTCCAGTGGAAAGAGAATTAACGTATTTCCCAATCCGACTGATGGTCAATTGTATTTTGACTTCGGCACCGCTGATCCGAAGGCAATCAAAGCCGATTTGGTTGATGCGCTTGGAAACCGAGTATCCATTGTCGAATTGGGCAATTCATCTCCACTGGATGTGTCAGAATTGGTCTCTGGAATTTATTGCTTGGTCCCAATTGCTTCATCTGAAGTTTTTGCGCCCATAACCTTTATCAAGAAATGAAGTCCCCGCCTGTAAAGGCGGGTCTGAGACTTCGGGCCGACTTATGTTCTGGGGTCTAAATTGTTCTGCCCTTCAGTTCGTCAGTTGCATTCACGGTTATCCTGAAATAGGCATCGGCATCGGTGGCCTTGCCCATTTTAGTAGCATGAAGTAAAGGATCGATTCTTAGAAAAGCAAGCGGGGTGTTACGGTTGCGTTGCGCAACGGCCACCAAGGGCTGATGGGGATGGGATCACCCGCAGCACTCGTCCATGATGTACTTGGCGTAGGCGAACATCTGTGGTTCTTCGAAGCGGTCGGCCATCACCTGCATCCCGAAAGGAAGGCCGTTCTTTTCGCCTATCGGCACCGAAATGGCGGGTATGCCCACAAGGTTGGCCATGACGGTATAGATGTCTTCGAGGTACATTTTAATGGGGTCGTCACTGTTCTCTCCGAACTTGAAGGCCACATCGGGTGTGGTGGGAGAAAGCAGCATGTCGTAATCGGCAAAGAGCCCATCGGTCGTCTGCTTCAGCAGCCGTCTCACCTTCTGCGCCTTGGCGTAATAGGCATCGTAATATCCGGCCGAAAGCACGAAGGTGCCGAGCATGATCCTGCGCTTCACCTCTGCCCCGAAACCTTCGGAACGCGAGCGCTTGTAGGTGCTTTCGAGGTCGGTGGCCTTGGGGCTGCGGTAGCCGTAGCGCATGCCATCGTAGCGCGAAAGGTTGGAAGATGCTTCTGCGGTGGTCAGGATGTAGTAGGTGGGTATCAGGTGGTCCAACATGGGGAAGTCGACCGCATTGACCGTGTGGCCGTCCTTGCGCATGCGTTCCACCACTTGCAGGAACCGTGCTTTGATGGTCGGGTCGAGTGCTTCGCTTTCCAAACAGTCCTTGAGGTAGGCGAACTTCTTGGTGCCGGTCGTCCTTGGGCTTAGGTCGGGCACTTCTTTGGACGAGGCCGTGCTGTCGAATTCATCGCAGCCCGAAATGACCTCCAATACCAGTGCTGCATCTTCCACATTGGTGGCGAACGGGCCTATCTGGTCGAAACTGGATGCGAAGGCCAGAAGCCCGTGGCGCGACACGCGTCCGTAGGTGGGTTTAACGCCCACCAGCCCGCAGAAGGAGGCGGGTTGGCGCACCGATCCGCCTGTTTCCGAACCCAAGGAGACATGGCACAGCCCTGCTTTGACAGCCACGGCAGAACCGCCCGATGAACCTCCCGGAACGCGGGTGTTGTCGATGGGATTGAGCACATTGCCGAAGGCAGAGTTTTCGTTCGAGCTGCCCATGGCAAATTCATCGCAATTGCATCTGCCTATGATGATGGCGTCTTCGGCCAATAGTTTTTCGATGGCCGTTGCGCTGTAAAGCGATTCGAATCCGGTGAGAATGACACTGCTTCCTTGGGCTTTATGGCCTTGATAGCAGATGTTGTCCTTTATGGCGACAACCACACCGGCCAGTTTGCCTAGCGGTTTTCCTTCTTTAATTTTTTGGTCTACAGCATCTGCAGCAGCCAGAGCCTCATCGGTAAATACCTCTAGAAATGCGTTGAGGTTGGCTGTTTCTGTAATGCGCGTTAAGAAGCCCTCCACCGTTTTACGAACGGTAGTAGCACCTGTTGTGAGCGAATAATGGTAAGAGGAAATATTGGCCATTTGAACCAAATGGTCGATGCTTAATCTTTCTTTTCAGCGATCTTGTCTGTGTCTTCGCCTTTCGATGCGTCTTTGAATTCCTTGATGCCTTTGCCAATGCCTTTCATCAGCTCAGGAATCTTTTTCCCCCCGAACAGAAGGAGAATGATGATGGCAATCACGATGACTTCCTGCGGGCCAATGATTCCCAATAGAATGGAGCCTATTTTCATGTGGTCAAAAGTATTTATTTTTTAGTGACGATCCATTTGGCGGGATTCAATTTGGTGGTTCCCTTCCATATCTCGAAGTGAAGGGTGGTCTTACCATCCTCGCGACTGGTGACCACCGAACCTAGGGCCTGTTTCACGGTCACTTTATCGCCCGCCTGAACGGTAACGTTTTCGAGGTTGGTGTAAACGCTGAAGAACTCGCCATGCTTTACCATTACAGCCTTATGGGCGCCCGGCACCGAAAGCACGTAACTTACCGTTCCTTCAAATACGGCACGGGCCTTTGCATCCTTGTCGGTGGCAATGTCGATTCCGTTGTTCATGATCTTGATTGAAGGGAGCGTTGGATGTGCCTGTTCTCCGAACGTGGACGTTATGACGCCCGTTTCGGCTGGCCACGGGAGCTTCCCTTCGTTTTCGTTGAACTGTCCGGACAGCACGAGCTCCTTAGGGGTGAGGGCGAAACCTGATTTGGTGATTGTTGCGGTGTTGTCCTTAGCCACTTTGGACTTGGCTTTTTTAATCTCCTCTTCAATGATCCTTGCGATGGCGCTTTCCAATTTCTTGCGGTCGCGTTCCTTCTGTTTCAGCTCGTTGCGAAGCTGTCCTTCTTTGGTTTTCAGGATCTTGATCATTTTCCCCTGTTGCTCTTTTTCATTCGAAAGTTGGATTTTTTCCTTTTCCGTGTCTTCTACCAACAAGGCCATGTTCCGCTTTTTCTGGGCCAGGTCTTTTGTCTTGTCGGCCAAGGCATTCCGTGTTGCCTCAATGGCCATTGCCTGCTCTTGTCTGTGCTTGGCATATTGCTGAAAGTATTTGATGCGTTTGTAGGCCTGATTGAAATCTTCGGAGGAGAGGATGAACATCAACCGATCATATTGATTCTGATTCTTATAGGTGTAGTGCAGCATAAGCGCATATTCCTTCTTCAGCTTCTCAAGGTCTTCTTCCAATGATCGCACCACCCCTTTGGTTTCGTTTATCTGCGCTTCAATGAGGGACGCCTGCCGCGAGATGGTGTTGATCAGCTGTTGACGTTTACCGATCTTGGAGTTCAGCAGGTTCAGCTCTCCCAAAGTGGCCTTCTTGTTCTTCTCTGTTTCGTTGAGCAGCTTATTGGTGAACTCGATGTCCTTAAGCAACTGCTGCTTCTTGCTTTCCAGCTCCGTCTTGTTCTGCGCACTGACCATCAGTTGGCCCAGCAACAGGAACACGAAAAGGATATGTCTACTTGTAAGGCGCATATTTTTCGGGAATAGAAAACGGAAAATCGAGCGATGCGGGTAATTCAACCTTCGACCAATTGAGGCGCACGTTCAATTGGCCTTTGCCTTTAAGGTTCACTTCCATTTGGGTCGGAAATGTAAAGGATCCGATGTTCTGGAAAGTGGCATAGCTGGCGTCAATGCTCTCGTTGGTCTGGGTGCTCACTAAAAGGGTTTTCAGCACACGCCAGTTGACGGATGAAATGGTGGCCTGGTGTGTCAGTGGTTTCGGAAGATCATTTGCTGATGACTTTTCGGGATCGGCATTCAGCACGTGGTCTGTTCCCACGATGGAAGACGAATAGGTGCTTTGGTCGTGAACCTTTGCAAACATTCCGGTGATCAGGGCCTGAACCAAATTGAAATCTTCACTTAGACCTAACTTTTCATTCGCTTCATCAAATGTACTGGCAATATAGGTCTGATCCATACGGTTCAGCAGTTTCACCGAATCTGGTGACAGGCAAAGTCTCATAACTTCAATTCCCATCGCGGGTGCAATGGAAACCCAGATCATGCTGTCCATTTTGAAACGGGCACGCACGTTGAAGTTCTTCACTTCGCCATTCCTATTGTATTCCACATTCACCTTTGCGCTCAAGTAAGTGAACTCGCTGTGGCGCAGGCTCGAATCGATTAGTGCGGCACCCGTGATCTCTGTGGTTTTTGGTGATGCGAATACTGTTTGAGTGGTCTTGCAACTCGAAACTACAAGCATTAACAAGGCCAAGGCCGATAGACCAACGGCAGATCGATCTCTCATGGCAGTTTCTTCCCGTCAATCTTGTCCAACAGATCTTCCGAATGGTCGTCCATTCCAAGCGCCTTTTTCCAACGCTCCATGGCCTTGTCGGTTTCGCCCATGCGGTAGAGTATGTCGCCATGATGCTCAACGATTACACCGCTCCGTTCTCCACCATGTTCCAATGCCTTCAGTATCCATTCCAAGGCCGACTCGTACTTTTTCTGCTGAAACAGGATCCATGCATAAGTATCCTCGTAAGATGCTTCGCGCGGCCGAAGAATGTTCGACTTTCTAGACAATTCCTCGGCCCGGTCTAGATTTTCGGCCCTCAGCGAAAGGAAATAGCTGTAGTTGTTCAGGATAAGCGCATTGCTCGGGTCTTTCAAGATGGCCTTCTCAAAAGCCTCGTCCGATTCCTTGTGCTGTTTCAGGTTATTGTGCGCATCGGCCAACACGGAAAGTAATTGCACGTTCACGTAACTGTCAGTTCGGGTGAATGCCTCGCCCTCGTTCAGCACCTTTACGGCCTCTTTATATTGTCTCAGGCTATTGTGGGCAATGCCATTGAGCAGATAGAGGATGCCCTGATTGGGAAAGAGTTCGAGGGCCGCGCGACTGTCCTTTATCATGGCCTCATAATCTTTCAACTCGTAGCTAGTGTTCACCAATTGATTCCAAACC
>CAMCFW010000002.1 GCA_945874195.1 Chryseobacterium gleum | reverse complement strand
CCAATAGGCCCACCAGTAAGGACCGGTTGCCCTGTTCAGGAACGCGTATTGCTCGTATTCAACTCCTGAATACCATGACATGAAAAGCTCGGTGATATAAGCAACGCCAACGATAGAACCAGTGAGCATGATGATTTTGTTCATCAGTTCCACGTGGTTGATGGTGATGTACTCCTCTAAGTTAACCACCTTACGCATGACCAGCATGAGGGTCTGCACCATGGCGAAACCAGAGAAAATCGCACCAGCAACGAAGTATGGTGGGAAGATGGTGGTGTGCCATCCTGGAATGACAGATGTGGCGAAGTCCATGGATACGATGGTGTGTACTGAGAGAACCAAAGGAGTAGCCAATCCGGCCAGAACCAACGAGATCTCTTCGAATCGATGCCAAGCGCGTGCGTTTCCGCTCCATCCGAATGACATGATTGAGTACACTGCGTGTGAAATCGGTCTGGCGGCCCTTGCTGCGCGATCGCGAATCGTGGCAAAATCGGGAATAAGACCGATGTACCAGAATACTAAGGAAACGCTGAAGTAAGTTGAAATTGCGAAAACGTCCCAAAGAAGTGGTGAGTTGAAGTTTACCCAGAGTGATCCGAACTGGTTTGGAAGTGGAAGAACCCAATAGGCCATCCAGATACGCCCCATGTGGATACCCGGGAACAGAGCCGCGCAGATAACCGCGAAAATGGTCATTGCTTCAGCCGAACGGTTTATGGCCATACGCCACTTCTGTCGGAACAATAGCAATACTGCCGAAATCAGCGTTCCAGCGTGGCCGATACCGACCCACCAAACGAAGTTGGTGATGTCCCAAGCCCAACCAACGGTCTTGTTCAATCCCCATGTTCCGATTCCCACCCCAATGGTGTACATAATGCAGCCAACACCCCAAAGCATGGCGATAAGCGATATGGTGAATACGATCCACCATTGCTTATTTGCTTTTCCCTCTATCGGCCGTGCGATATCATTGGACACATCATGATAGGATTTGTCTCCTAATACGAGAGGTTCCCTTATCCAAGCTTCTTGACTCGACATCTATCCTTGCTTTGGTCTTAATTAAGCTTCGTTTACTTCCACATTTCGCACCTTGGTGAGGTAATAGACGTTCGGTTGAACGCCTACTTCTTCAAGTAGGTGGTAACTTCTTTCATCTTTTGCAATTCCGGCCACCCAACTTTCCTTGTCGTTCAGGTCACCGAAAACAATGGCATTGGTAGGACAGGCTTCGGCACAGGCACTTTGAACTTCATCGTCCGATACTTTTCTTCCAGTCTTTTTGGCCTTCAATTTGGCAGCCTGAATTCCTTGGACGCAGAAACTGCATTTTTCCATGACGCCTCGGTCTCTTACAACCACATCAGGGTTCAACACCATTCTTCCCAGATCGTCATTTGCCGGATTCTTACTGAAATCCTCGCTTCCGTTGTGGTACTGGAACCAGTTGAATCTTCTAACCTTGTATGGGCAGTTATTGGCACAATATCTTGTTCCGATGCAACGGTTGTAGGTCATCATGTTCAGACCTTCGTTGCTATGTGTTGTTGCAGCAACAGGGCAAACAGTTTCGCAAGGAGCATGGTTGCAATGCTGACACATGATCGGTTGATAAGCAACCTGTGGCTGTTCGGCAGCCGCTTCCATCAATGTAAACTTATCAATTGCACCAATTCCATCTCTTTCGGCCACTTCATCTGTCATTTCAGATGAATAATAGCGATCGATGCGCAACCAATGCATGTCGCGGCCTCTTCTCACCTCTTCCTTACCTACGACCGGAACGTTATTCTCTGAACCACATGCGGTGACACATGCACCACAACCGATACACTTGTTAAGATCCACTGACATTCCCCATCGGTGTCCGCTAGCAATCGCATGGTCGTCCCAAAGATTCACTTCGTTTGCAGGAAGGAAAGGGCTCGCATGCTCTTCTGCGTGAGCTTCATCATGACTGTGAGCATCTCCATGGCCTTCTTCGGCATGAGTCGCACCATGATCATCTCCGTGACCGGACGAACCCGCACTGGCGACATATAGCTTCAGGTCTGGGTTTCCTGACTTTGGATCGGCCTTATATTCAGATAGCGTAGTCTCCTTTAGGATGGCCTCTCGTCCCATCAGCGTATGATGAGACTGGGTTTGAGCTATTTCGTAGGTTTCTGAAGTATTCGAAAGGGAAACATTGCCGACAGAAAAAGATCCGCTCGCCAATGGAAAAGCATTCACGCCTACTCCATCGCCACATTTGCCAGAAGCTGTTCTACCATAACCAACAGCGAGGCCGATGGTACCGTATTTCTGTCCAGGTGATGGATAGACCGGTGCCTTGATGGTGACTCCATTCACACTGATCTCGGCCACATGGGCCATGAAATCTCCCCGCTCCAATCTGCTAAAGCCAAGTTCGGCCATTTGCTTCGGAGACATGGTAATGTAGTTGTCCCATGTAACCCTTGAAACTGGGTCGGGAAGCTCTTGCAACCAAGGGTTGTTGGCCTGAGCGCCATCGCCTATTCCGGCTTTGACGTACAACTCAAGCTCCATGTCGCCAGAGGCAATCTTCTTGATAGATCCAGCCGCGGTGGCCACATCTCCGACAAAGGTCGGGGCTGTTCCAGCGGTTTCTGAGTCGAACACGCCATTGAACAGTGCCGTGTTGAAGAAATCGTTGAATAGAAGACCTGCATTGCTACTGCCAGAATGAATTCCTGCCCAGTTGGTCTTGATGTATGAATAATAATCAGATTCGTTACCTGTCCATTTCAGTATCGACTGTTGAAACTGTCTCGTATCGAATAGCGGTTGAATGGTCGGTTGAGTCAAGCTATAGCTTCCTGCCTTTGCCTCTGAGTCGTTCCAACTTTCCAAATAATGGTTGTCCGGACACAAATAAGTGACGTTTGCTGCGGTCTCGTCCAATCTGTCTGAAAAGGAAACAGTGAGACCCACTTTGGCAAGTGCAGCAGTGAAATCGGCAGCTTTCGAATAAGAATAGCCTGGGTTTACACCGTGAATAAGCAAGGCACCGACCTTTCCGGCTTTCATATCGGCTAGCAGAAGATTCATTTCTGAATCGATTCCTGCTTTCAGATAAAGTGGGTTGGCCAGGTCCAATGTTGTTCCATAATTACCAAGTTGGTTATTGATGGCATTGACGATTGTCTGAACACTTGCATCGTTTGAACTTGAAATAACGATGCTCTTTCCTTTTGAAGCCAATAATTCCGTGGCGGCCTTGGCAATGGTTGAATCGTATTCTGAAGTGCCCCCGCTGATGGTGCTTCCACCTGTTGCGGCTGCAATCTTATTGTAAAGACTGACGATGGCTGCAGCGCTTTCGGATGGTTTCAAGGCCACACGCACGTCAGCGTTACTACCGGTCAACGACATGTTCGATTCGAACTGGAAATGACGGGACATCTTTCCACCTTTCGGATCGCGCATCTTGCCATAACCCACTGCGTTGGCGGCCCCGTTGGGGAAGCCAGCGATGAAGTCGGCACCGAAACTTACCACAACGTCTGTTTTCGCAAAATCGTAAGTAGGAAGGGCTTTCACCCCGAAGCATGCCAAGTTGGCTTCCAACGACCCGGAAGCTGAAATGGCATCGTAGGTCACATGTTTTACACCAGCTCCGTACTTGGCAGCAAATTCAGCAACCGCCTTCTTGGTGGAAGGGCTGATGATGGTTTCGGTAAGAATGACAATTGAAGTGCCGGCTGCGGCTGCTTTGGCGAGACCAGTTCCGATCTCCGCATCGATGGTTGCCCAATCTGCAGACGCACCGCCTTTCATTGGTCCGGCAGCACGTGCAGAGTCGTAAAGGGAAAGGACGGATGAGTTGATACGGGCGTTGATCGCTCCGTTGGTCAATTTCGATCTCTTATTGCCTATAACCTTAATTGGTCGACCTTCCCTTGTTTTGACGAGAATACTTGCGTAATCCGTTCCATCAAAGAAGGTTGAAGCATAATAATTGGGTACGCCAGGGGTGATCTCCTCGGGCTTATTCAAGTATGGAATAGCCTTGTTGACAGGTGCTTCGCATGCAGCCAAGGTGGCGGCTCCGACACTGAAACCGAGAAACTTCAAAAAGTCTCTCCGTTTTGTTGATCCCTGATCAAGCATATCGCTTTCCAGCAAATGCTCAGCGGTTGCTTCGGGCGCAAACTCGTTCTCAGCACTTGCCTGAAACTCGGGCGTGTTGTGAAGCTGATCCAGCCCTTTCCAGTATATTTTGGTTTTGCTCATGTTAGAGGCGATTCCAAAAATCTTAGTTCGTTAATTCTAGTAATGACACTTGGCACACTCCAACCCACCGATGCGCTCAACAGTAACCGGGTTACCATCGTGCCAATCGGGAGTGCGTTCGTGCAAGTCTTCGTAATAAGCGTTGTCGGCCACCTGAACCGAAGTTTCGCGGTGACAATTGATACACCAGCCCATGGTGAGTGGAGAATGTTGTTCGGCCACACCCATTTCCTGTACTTCGCCATGGCACTGTTGGCACTCGATCTTGCCGACCACCACGTGTTGTGAGTGATTGAAATAGGCAAGATCGGGGAGATTATGGACACGCACCCATTTGACCGGGGTCGGATTGTTTCCATACACTTTCTTAACTGGATCGTAATCCAAGGCTGCATAGATCTTGGCAATTTCCGCTGTACCTGTAGGGCCCTGATCCACGTAGGTGTGGCAGTTCATACACTCGTTCAACGATGGGATGCCGGCAGACTTTCCTTTTTCGGCACTTGTGTGGCAATAGACACAGTTGATACCGTTCTGTCCGGCATGGATCTTATGTGAGAAGGCAATGGGTTGTTCGGGCTTGTAGCCTGTGTAAACTCCGATATCCATTAGCTCGATGACACCCCAACGAAGGAAGGCCAGTATGCAAACAAGCAGGATGACACCTGTCCATCCGCGGTTGGTATTCAACCAGTTGGTGATGGTTCCGATGGTGCCGCGTTCTTGGGGAGCGGCTTCGCCTGCCTTTTCGCTTACCAATGAGGTAAGTGAACGTCTGACGCTGCCAAGGATCATTACGAGCACGAGCAACAGGCCGGCTATTGCCAAAAGAATGTTGCGCAGTGTGTTCTCATCCAAGTTTGCTGACTCTGAACCTGTTGGTGCGGTCACGTTGGTATCGGTTACGACCGGGGCGGGAGGAGCGTAGGCTTCAACGTAATCGACAATGGCATTGATATCGGCATCTTCGAGGAAACCGAAGGCGGTCATTGCTGTCGGGCTGTATTCCTTTATCTGATTGGCATAGGCATCGCCACTGGCGATCAATGCATCTGGGTTCTTCACCCATTTCACGATCCAATCCTTGGATGGGGCTCTGCCGGTTATTCCCTTAAGGCCGGGGCCTACAAGGGCTTTTTCTGTTGGAAGATGGCAGGTGGCACAGTTCTGTTTGAAGAGCTTTTCCCCGTCCTGTGCTGATGCACCGAATGCGGACAGTAGTACCAGCGAAGAAAATAGAATGGAAGTGAGTCTGTTAGAGCACCTTCCGCTAAACGTCTGAATGTTTCTCAACGCCTTGATTTTATTGACTTTTTCAGCCTTTTGAGGCTGTTTTTTGGCTGAGGCAAAAATAGTATTCAAACAATTGAGCAATAGAAATTTTGTTAAAAACGATCAATTTAGAACGGTTCTAAATAATAGGGTTGCGATGCTTTCGTTTCAACGCCATGAAAGTCGATTTTTTCGTTACTTGCCAGCATGCTTAAAGGTGTGGTGTGGTGTTCGTTTTTGGTGGTTCTGTGGATGATGTGGCTGCCGTGTGTGGGCCAAGGGACCATTTCGAACATTGTTGACCCGCGCCTTTCTGTGGAGCGTGACGTAAAACTTGATTCGTTGGTGATGCGCCACATTAGGGCGAACAAGCACAAGGACGGGTTGGATGGCTACCGGGTGCAGTTGTTCTCGGGTTCGGGAACGGAGGCGCGACAACAGGCGAATGACCTTAGGATCGAGTTCTTGGCGAACAATCCGGAGATTCCGGCCTATCTGATCTATCAGGCGCCCAACTTCAAGGTGAGGGTGGGTGATTGCCGAACGGAGTTGGAGGCGACCCGATTGCAGCGGGAGTTGGCCTATTCGTATCCGGGCGGGTTTGTTTCTCGCGATCTTATCAAGTTTCCGAAGTTGGCGGTTGAGAAAACAGAGAGTCGGCCTGAGGTGGTTCCTGGGAACCGGGTTCCGAAGCAGTGAGCGGAACGGGCTGAGGCATGTGGCGGGATAGTTTAAATCCGCAAAGCCTATGCAGCATGAATACTAGAACCGTTCAGAAATCGTCAAACGGCCGTGTGATGTCGGAGGAGATGCCGAAGAAGAAATAGAGGTCTTCGTTGCGGTGGAGGGCCGATTGTTCGACACGGCTTGAGAAGCCGCCAAGAATGCGGAGGTCCCAAAAGGCATTGAGCACATATTCGGCACGGAACTGCCAGAGGTAGGACCTGGTGGCCAGTCCATCTATCATCTTGTGGCCGTATTCGCCATTGCGAAGCTGATAGGACCGATAGATGTTTCCGCCATAGCTGATGGCATTGGTGTCGAGCCCAAAACTGGCGTAGATGAATTTACCTTCGAAGAGCCAATTGCCCTTTCGATAGCGCAACACGTTGACCGATTCGAGAAAATTGGCACCTCGCGGATGGGCCAAAGACTGGTTGGCGTGGCCATAATTCTGTTCGACAGTTAGGTGGGTGTAGGTGAATGGCCTGACCCAATTGAACTCGAACTGATAGTAGAGGTTTTTGATATAAAATAGATTCCAGCCTTTGATGCCGACCTGAATGGCCTGTTTGTTTCCCCAAAACCCGGTTTGAACGGTTGAATCTTTTCGGGCCTTGATGCTTGAAAACACTTCGCTCAATAATAACTCATCGAGCACCAATTGGCCGTAGAGGTGATTGTTTTTGCCGATGCGGTAGCGGAAATCGGCACCTAGTATAACGTTGTCGGGCGAATTGACGGAGAATTCGACCGGGCGATAGAAGATGATGGGGTTGATGTAGTTGAACTCGAAACCGCGTGCCCCTGACGAGTCGGCTGCTTGCCAGATGATGCTTTCGAAGAAACCGACATTGAAGCGTTTGGCTATGTTGAGCGAGAGGTAATGGAAGGTTCCGAGCTTGTTTCGGAAAGCGCCCGGACGCAGGTCTTTGAAATTGGCGAAGATGTTGACGTAGCGCAGGCGCCAAACGCGGGTGTCGAGTTTGAGAAAGGCGAACTGGTCGGCATTGTCGGAGAGGAAAAGCGAACGATAGCCGTTGCCCATGAAGAGCTTGTCGTAGCCGGCCTGCACGTTGAAGTGTTTGGAGGGTGAATAGGACAGATAGCCGCTGGGGTCGAAGAAGGTGCGGAAGGAACCGGCCCGCTGAAAGGGTCCCTGCCCGGGGTCGATGTTGTTGGCATCCATGAAATTACGGACATGCGACACGGGCCTTACGGCTCCTCCGCGAATGGAAAAATGGCCCACGAAGTTCTTGCCCAGCAGCACATCGCCACGGATTCCTCCAATGAGTTCGGGAGCGAACTTTGAATCTGTTCCGTAGCGCACCAGGTTGTGGTAGATGGGGTTTATTTCGACACCGAACCATTTCTTCTTGTAATCGATGAAATGACCTTTTGAGAAGCGGTGCGAGGAAGAACTGTCGGGCCGGATGAAGGAACCGAGGTATTCGTTTCGAGCATTCTGAAAGCCTTGGTCGAGCACCACGGGACGGATATTGCCATGGATGCTAGACGCGCCACTTCGCATGGGTTCGGCCTGCAGGAATGTTTCGAGCAGGGGCGAATGGGTGGTGATGAGTTTCTGCCCGAACGAAACGATGGGCAGGCACACACAGAAAAGGAAGATGGCCCCTCTAAAAATCATGATACAGATTTCTGAGGATGGTGCGCATTCCGAAATAGAGATAGAGGTTCTCTTCCTTGGTGGTTTCGGTCTTGGCCAAACGATGGCGCACCCCAAGAATGAAGTGCAGATTTGATGCACGATTGACCACGTAGGCCACTTCCAGATTCTGATAGGTGAGGATCATTTCGACCCCCTGCCCGATCTTGTTGCCGTAAGAATCGGCTCCGCGGAAGGTCTCCATATCGGTGTTGTAGGCATCATTGCCATAGTTGATGCCTATGGAGTCGCGGCCCACTTTTGCGTAGCTGATGCGGTAGCTGAAACGAAGGTCGCGCCAGCGATAGCCCAGTTCGCCCACAAATTCGTGGAAATTGGCGCCCAAGGGATGGGCCAAGGGTTGGTTGTAGTGGGTATAGCTTTGCAGCGAGGAACTGTGTGCGTAGGTGTAGGGCCGGGCCGCGTTGTATTCCAATCGGCCGTAAAGTTTATTGATGCCGAAGGCGTCATAGATCTTGAAACCGAGTTGCCAGGCCAGTCGCTGATCGATGTTGCCTGCTTTTGAAAGCTTGGTGAAATCGAGTTCGTCTATGGCCAACTGACCATAGAATGCTGACTTTTTGAAGGCCACGAATTTGAGATTGAGTCCGAAGAGGGCGTTGTTTCCAGAACGGTCGTAGGCATACTGAATGGAACGCGAAAGCATGACGGGGTTGAAGTAGTTCCAATTGAATCCGCCATTGCCGACACTGTCGCTTTTAAAGATGATGCCTTCGAAGAGGCCCACTTGCAAGCGCTTTCCGATCTTCACGCTCATGTAATGAAAGGTGGCCCACTTCTTTTTGAACCCCGATTCGAAAAGGGTTGGAATGCGTGGTTCCTGAAGCTGAGTGAAGATGAAATCGTATTGAATTTTCCAGAGACGGGTGCTTACTTTGAACATGGGATAATTGAACCCGGCATCGGAAAGCAGCATGGAACGGTAGCCTTCGCCCACAAATAGTTTCTCGTGCCCCAACTGAAAATTGACGGCTTTGACAGGGGAGTATGACACATGACCGGAGGCCACACCGAAGTCGTATCCCTTCACCTTCATTCCGAAGAAGCGATACATGGCGTTGTCGAAGAGGAAGTCTTTTATTCTGCCCTCGCCCGGCACCACCTGGTTCTTATCGATCCATGTATTCATATAAGGCATGAAGGTTCCCTGATTCTCCCAATAGGAAGTGACGAAGGAGAAAGTGCGGCCAATGCTTCCGCGGAATGTGACGCCCTTGGAGTTGACGGTCAGCGTTTCCTTGCCTTTGATATCGCGGCCGATCTCCATGTTCAACACCGGATCGACATAGAGCTGATATTTTACCGAATCGACCCGAAGCATGCTTTGGCGAAAAAGCTTTTGGCCCAGAAAGGTCTTCGAGAATTTGCTCTTATGATGGTTGATGGACCGGATGGAGTCGAAGGGGCAGGCCTCGTTGAGTTGCTTTACGCGGAAAGGCCGCATGCCCGAATGTAGGTCGGAACCCGGCACATGCAGATAGCCTTCGAACTCGGCATACTGCGTATGATTGAAAGGGTTGTTGTATTGTTCCTGAGCCATGGCCGGAACAACACAGAGAATAGATATGGCGATGGCAAAAAAAAGTCCCAAGCGCATGCTATATGGCTTGGGACAAAAGTATTACATAAGGCGTTCGGGAAACCGCTTAGCGCGAGAGGGTGAAACGAACGGGCAGAATGAAATAGACGTCCACATTCCGTCCGGCCTGTTTTCCGGGTTCGAAGCAATCGAGCAGTTTGGCTGCGCGAAGCGCTTCTGCATCCAACCATGGGTCGATCGGCCTTACCACCTGGGCATCTCTCACTTTTCCGTCTTTTCCGACCACAAATTGCACGTAAACCGTTCCTGAAATTCCGTTGACCCTTGGTATTTCGGGATATTTCAACTCCCCGGCCAAAAAGCTGAACATGGCCGCCTCGCCTTTGCAGTATTCGGGCATTACGGATGGGATCTTCCAGATCTTCAGATCTTCGTCATCCATATCCTTTTCGGGCACTTGTGGGCCGATCGGCAGTTTAGGTTCTATGGGATCCGTCATGGGTTCGATCATCGGTTCCAAGGGCTTCTTATCGGTAATGATCAATTCGTCTGAAAGCGGCTTGGCTTTGGGAAGCTCGGGCCTTTCTGCGCTTGGTCTGGGTTCTGGAAGTGTTATCGGAATCCAGATGGGGTCATCTGTATAATGTGTTCCGTGATCGGCAATTTCGATCACGTCATAAGGTGTTCTCCATTCGAAGGAAACCAGCGTAACGGAGAGCGCAAAGACCAGACCGGCCATGAAAAGCAACGGTCGCTTTTTTTCCAAAGGTGCATTCAGATTTTTCATCTTGATAGGAATTAGTGGTTACGTATCGTTGCACCAGTTGAACCGCGTTTGCTGCTTGAACGGAGATCCCGTGCAGATTATTGCACAAAAAAAATCCCGATCAACGTTTGTTGATCGGGATCTGAATTTTCTAGAGAATCCGCTTAGTTCAGTACGAAACGGATCGGAATGGTGAATTGCACCGGAACCGGTTTTCCACGTTGCTTGCCCGGCTTGTAGCCTTTCAGGGTCTTCACCACGCGGATGGCCTCCTTGTCAAGGAATGGATCGGCCCCACGGACCACCTTCACTTCCTTAATTGCACCATCGCGGTCCACAATATAGCTTACGTAAACCACACCGGTGATTCCGTTCTCTTTGGCAATCGGTGGGTATTCCACGTTCTGTGCAATGAATTTCAAAAGAGCTGCGTCACCGCCCGGATAAGCAGGCATGTCTTCCACCACGGTGAAAAAATCGGGTTCGTTCGATTCTTCTTCCTTCACAGGGGCCACTTCAACCACTGTCTTCTGATCGGCCTCCACGTCTCTGATCTCCACCTCTTTCTCAATCTCCACGTCATCCTCAACAATTTCAATTATTGGGGCCGGTGGTGGTGGCGGAGGCGGTGGTGGTGGTTGGTTAAGCTGCTCGGTTATAGGGATGATCTCTTCTTCGATGTCATCCACCACAAGCATACCGAGGTCTGCTGTCGATTCATCGAAGGTCTTCCACTCGAATGCGGTGAGCACAACGGCCAGCGCAAATACATATCCGGCAACAAGAAACAGCGAACGTTTCTTTTCCAGATCTACTTCAGGGTTTTTCTTGATCTCCATAGTCCATTATTTATGGGTGCGTAAAAATAGAATTAATGATGCAATCTCAACAACTGCGTTTTATGATAGATGGATGCATAATTAAAGATCTTTCCATATTTAGGTCTTCATTTTCTCGAAAACCGAGAATAAATGGCAAAGGCAAGGACAGATCCGAGCGTGTCTGCCAACAGATCGAGCAGATCGCCAGTGCGGCCTTCCACCCAAAAATGTTG
Organism: Chryseobacterium gleum; assembly: GCA_945874195.1. Classification (GTDB taxonomy): domain Bacteria; phylum Bacteroidota; class Bacteroidia; order UBA10329; family UBA10329; genus UBA10329. Next base: position 13,637 of record CAMCFW010000002.1, on the reverse strand, counting down.
AATCAATTCGGTTGCTCCGCCCAGAAAAACGCCCCAACCCATGATGATGAACGCGAGTATCACGCCTCTGAAAGCAGAAAAGGCCAATGCCAGAAAGGTGCCTTCGATGGCAAAAAGGACGAGATGGATCAACTTGTCGGCCCCGGGAAGGGCCAGCAACGGAAACCTCGGCACGGCACTGGGCTCTGAGGAAAGTCCATAAACAACAAAAGCCGTCCAGAAGACGGCCAGTGTAAAGTAAGACCAATTGATTCGCAAGACCTTGGTTAGGCTCCGATCAAGGCTTTGTAGTCGTCAGCAGAAAGAAGACCATCCGCATCTGCAGGGTTGCTCATCTTCACTTTTATCATCCAGCCTGCCCCATAAGGGTCGCGGTTCACAGATTCAGGGTCAGTGTCCAATCCAGAATTCATCTCCAACACTTCTCCGACCACAGGCATGAATAGGTCAGAAACGGTTTTCACTGCTTCCACTGTACCGAAAACTTCGTCTGCATCAAGCGTTTCTCCTACTGTTTCAATTTCCACGTAAACGATGTCTCCCAATTCGCGCTGCGCAAAATCGGTGATGCCGATGGTTGCAACATCGCCATCGATCTTGATCCATTCGTGTTCTTTGGTGTACTTAAGGTTGGCAGGGATGTTCATTCGGATCGGTCTAGTTTTTTGTTCGGCCAAAAATATGTTTTTCGCCATTGAAAGCATCATTCGTTCAAGGTAAATCTCAAACTGAGTCCTGCTGCATGGTTCTGCGTTGGGAAAGAGGATGATACAACGGGTGTGTTGATGGCCGCATCGTAGAACAAGCGGATGTTGAATCGCTGATTGATCACATAGTCGGCATTCACCTTGATGCTGATGAGTTTCTGACCTGAAGTGGCCTGATCGAGGTCCTCTTCCATTTTTCTGATCATGGTGCGGCTATCGCGAAGCGAGAAGTCCAATCGGAGCACCATGTCTGACTTGATGCGCTTGGTTCCTTTTCCGAACTTGATGGGGAAAGGTACATTCTTGAAGGTATATCCAGCCCCAACGATGTATTCTTCGCTGGTCACTTCCGATAGCTGAAGGTTGGAGAAGTTGAACGATAGCGTACGGCTGGTCTTCACCTCGAACTTGGCCGTGAGCGAATTCTTGAAGTTGATGTCGAGACTTACGAGCGGGCTGAACTGCTCGCTGATGGTGATGGTTCCGATCTGATATTGCGGGATCCAGTTCTGGGCGCTGTCGCGTGTGTTCGAGAAACTTTCGCCTGGTATCACTGCTTCGAAAGCAAGGTTCGTTCTGAAATTGCTGACGCTGTATGTTGACCGATAGGAATGACCGAGGGTCACATTCTTCGCAAATTTCTTCACAAACGGAATCTTTCCCAAACCATCATAATTAACCCGCCAGTTGGGCAGCGGAACACGCGGGAACGGAGTTTTGTCTATGCCTTCGGGCGTGTAAACGCCATAGGCAGAAAGGAAAGCAGGAATCAAGACCTCTTGCTGGGTTTTTCCATAGCCTTCGGCATAACCTTCGGAATCGTTGGTAAGGAAACCAGGATATTCGCTTGCCAAGCGTTGCGAAATGGTGAGCCTGTTGGTTTTGAATTCATCGAAAACGGGCGAGGAATTATCAGCCCGTGGCTTTAAGAAGGTGGTGTTCACCGTGATGTAAGACATGCTGAAACTACCCGTGGTTACCTGATTGAAACTTTCAGGCCGCTGCAAAGCCTCATCCCAACGGAAGAACTCGCTTATGCTTTCGGAGTAGGTGCGGGTTGCCGTAAGATCGATCTTAAAGCCTTTGATGGGTTCCACCGTGGCCCTGATGTTCATGGAACTGGACTGCGTTTGAGTGAGCGGACTGCTTTGCAAGGTGTCGTTCGTAATCCAATTTCCTCTTATGGCCTCGCTTCGAATGTCGTATCCGGTCGGGATGTCATCGAAGGCTTTGTCCTGCCAGCCGAAAATGAAGGGCACAAAACCGCCCATGTTGCTCATCTGATCATCAAGACCCATGTATTCCGACCTAGGCCGATAGCCGGGCAACATGGTTCCGTTGTTCTCTGAATAAGTGACGTTCACCGATTTCAACATCATCAGGAAACTGAGCACATTCTCTCCGAAGATCTTGCCCAAGTTCGGTTTGTCCTTCACTTCGGTCGAATCTTTCTGTTCGTCCTTGCTACCATCCTTCGATGATTTTCCTTTGGCCTGCGCCTTCCGTGCATCGGCCGATTTTCTCGATTCCTGATTGATCTTTTTCAGAAACGGAACCATATTATACAACTGGGTGAGGTTGGCATTGGTGTTCAACTGCCAGTTCTGCGAGTTCTGAACCGTATTTCCGAAACTCGACTGCGTGAAAGACCCATTGTCCTGACGTTCGAGCGGGGCTGCGTTCCATGTGTAGTTTCCAGCGTAAGATGCAGTGGAAGTGACCCAACTTAGAATGGGGAACTTGTTGATGGGCAGGTTCCAATTGATGGTGGTGGTATGGTTATATTGTGTGGTCCTGCCTCCAAAATTCCTGTCACCGGCACCAATTATGTTCGACCAGATCGAATCGCGCATGTGATCCCAGTTGTCGAACTTGCGGTCAACCGGACCTTCGGGTTCGTCAATACGCCCGAAGTTGAAAGCATCGAACTGGATCTTGATGGCCGATGTGAGGTCGTATTTGAAATGGTAGGACCTGTTCCAGAGAAATGATTTCTGGAAGGTGGAGTCAATCTTTATGTTCTGAAAATCTGTGGTGTTGCGCAGCTGCTGCTCGGTGTAGCGCCTGTCCATATCGGTTCTGAATCCGAGTCGGTTGGGCAGATAATTGAAGTTGAAATCTTTGATGGGTTTCCACCAGCCACTGGCCAACATCTGCCTCGACCACTTCTTGTAGTTCTCCTTCTGCTTGGCATAGCGCTCCAACTTATCTTCCTCTTCTTTCATAGGCTCGCCTTTCACTTGCGCACGTTTCAGGCTGTCCACCAAGGTCTTCTGCTCAGCGTGTTTCTCTTCCTTATGCTCTTTGGTGGCATCCACCATGGCATTCACCAGCTTCAGTTTGCTGAAAGGCTTCACGTTCTTTCCGGTCGGCCCATAATCGTAGTTCATACCTCCTCGGTAGGTGCGCGTTTCGCGATACTGCGTGTTGATGTCGCGCATGTAATCCTGATTGTAGGCGTAGTTGAAACCGAAGTTCTTCGGATCCCATGGCATGGCCTTCTTGCCCGCAAGCCCAATTCGGATATCGGTGAAATTCAGGCTTCTTCGCTTGTTGTACCGCTCGGTCTGCCGCGTAATGGCCTTTCGTGCCGAATCCGGATTTGTGGATGTTTCGTTGAGGGCCGAAAGCGTGGCCGCCATCGTGATGTCGGGATCGAGCGGGTTGAATTCCGGTGTGCCGAACGACTCGCCATACCCTAGATACATGGGCACATTGATGGCCCATTTTGCAGGGAAGAACTTATCGAGTTTGATCTGGGCCGAAAGGTCGTAGTTGGTCACGGTTTCGCGCTTACGTTCACTCGGTTTGCTGTCGAAGGCCCCGAAACCGAACTTGGTGTAATCCACCGCTCCGTTCAGATTGGCAAAATCGGCCAATTTCACGTTCACTTGGCCCGTGGTGGCCCAACCTCCCTTGTTGTCGAAATCGGTCAATCGCAGTTCGTTCACCCATACCTCCGCGCACTTGGTCAGGCCGTCATCGCCATCGTGGGCGTTCTCTTTCTTTGGATTCCGGATTCCGATGATCATCGATTTGATGTTCGCCAAGTTTGGATTTCCCTTCACAATGATCCTGTTGCTTGGTCCGTGCTCAACCTCATAACGCTTGGTGATGGAAACACTGGGGTCGGCAATAAGCGCGCGGTTCCGTTCCACCTTCGAGTTGGTGAGGTCCACGAAATCGATATCAATATTGTTCAGAATGGGCCAAACGTCATAACGGTCGTTGATGTCATTCTGGTCGTAAACGCCCGGTTGGGTCACCTTCAGAGGAACCTCATATTCGTAATAGTTATTGTCGAAATCTGTACCTAATCTGACGAAGACCGAGATGTCATCGTCCTTCAGAATGTTGTCGTCAATGGCCTCCGCGTGGACGAACATCTTGAGGCGTTTGTACGAACGAACGTCAAAACCGGTGTTCTTAAAGGCGGCCCTCGCATCGCCATCGGCCAGGTCGCAGACCTTAAGGAGAAGTGCCTGCTCGTTCAGTTGCCGAAGGGTGGTGTTGCTTGACGGGGTCGATTGTCGCTCGATGCCCGGAGGCAGGATGTAATTGACCGGGTCTCGCACTCCGTTCTCCTCAATGTTCACTACCGAAATGTCGAAAGGCGTATTGTCGTTCGGGTCGCCCGGAATGTATTCGCCCGGCTCTTCCAACGAGAATTGATAGCGTCTCCACTCGCCTCTTACCAGTTCCAATCGGGCAAAACGGGCAATCACCGAATCTTCAAATTCCTTGAAGAACATTCTCATGAAACGGATGGAACGGAAATCCTGAATATTTCCAACAATGCGGTCGGGGGTGCGCACCGGTATCTTGAACTGATACCACATCACATCGATCTGGTCGCCATTTTCGGTGGTTCCGCTTCCTTGAACCGCGTTTGTTATGTAATTCCTTCCCACCACCATGTCTTCCCTGCGCAGGCTTACCTTGTACTGAAAGTAGTTTTCAGACTTGTTCATGGTAAAATCGCGGTTGATGTCCTCCACATCGGGTATGGTGGATGACGAAGCTTGAAAGGACGTTCCACTCTGTTCGGCCGTTGGCGAGTTGTTTTCCAGGCCGTTGAAATCCTTGTATCGCTGGAGCACCGAGGCCTGTTGAGCGTCAAGGTCATCACCCCTGAAGAATTTAAAGTTGTCGGAAGACACGTCAGACAGCATTCGGTCGTAAGCGGCCTGGGTCAGATTAGGACCCAAAAGCAAATTTAGTTTATCGATATAATTGGAGTTTGGCACACTATCTAAGGTGTTTCCGGTGTGAAAGGCCTGCTCCTGTTCATCGTTCAATCCGTCAAATCCAATATCCTGATAAGGCCGAGCATTGGGATCGTTGTCGAACACGTTGATGATGTTCGTGGTCTTCGAAACGATGGCCAAGTTGGTGGTATCGGTCGGGTTATTATTGTCTGGCGTGGGCAGACCGTTCTCAAACGATTTCACCCCATCGCGAAGAATGTCTTCCGAAATATTTCCCAAGTTGAAGTAAAGGTCTCCGCCCGAGTGGGTGTTCTGCGTATCATAATAGTAAGGGTCCATCATCCAGAACTGAATGAATTCTATGTTGTTCGCCTCAAAATCGCTTGTTTGAATGGGGCGCATGATGCCGCCCCAACGCGTTTCGGGCTCTTTCAGGCTTCCATCCGGTTCAATACCACTGGCCACTCCGTTGCCCAATGGGTTTAACCCGTCCGCGTCATAATTGTAAGGCCCTTTCTCATTGGGGTAATAGGCCACATCGAACACTGGTAGGTTGGTCTGCTGGTTTGGTATCTGCGACTGCCGGTTGGGGAAGATCTCCTGCTCCAACACCTGTCTGGCGTATTGCAGCGAACGGTCTTCTGCCGTAAGGTGGCTTGGCGTAAGGTTGTTGCTTCTGAAGAACAACGGATCGATGACGTACCACGCCAGTCTGGCCCGGTTCATTCCGTTTCCGAGGTCGTTGGTCAGGGTTCCTTCTGGAAACATGCTGTTCTCGGTCTGTCCCTGCGGAGTAGATGCCAACACCCACGACTGTCGGCTTTTCAGGTCGATGAAGTTGACACTGCCCTCGAAATCATCGATGTAGGCAATGCCGCCTTTGGTGATGGCCTTGGCGTTTCCGGGGATCAGGTGGGCAAATTCGCCCGCCACCGTAATGGTCGATACTTCCTTGGTGTTGATGAGCGGGATCCGGTCCACCAACTTGGTCAGGAACCGCGATTCGGTACGATAGTTTCCGTTGATACCCCAAATGGTGTTGTTGATCGGCTCATCGCCCATGTTCACTTTCTGAGTAAGTGGCCGTTCGCTCAGGTTGAGCACCGTGGCTCCGAACGAGAGGTCTTTGCTTACCACGTAATCCAAATGCACCCCGCCCAAGGTCTTCTGCTGAATGTTGAACAGCGAATTGCTTTCGAAGGTGGCCGTGATCTTCTGGTTAGATTCTAAAACGCTGGAGTTAATGATGGTGACGCGGCCAAGGGTGTAATCCACGGTGTAATCCTGATTCTCAATAAGCGTCTGGCTTCCGGCAGTCACTTTCACGCTTCCCTGCGGAATATTCATGCCGCCCAACGAAATGACCGAACCGCCCGCGCCTTTGTAGGTTCCGGCCAGAATGAAGCGGTTCAATTCGGGGAAATTGAGAGCCGCCTGCCGTGTGGAATCGTAAAGTTGCTTGAAGGCGTATTTGTTGGCAATGGTCTGTTCGTCAGGCAGGTTGAAACGGCTTTCCAAATGCTCTCCGAATGGTTCGATGACAGGAAAATAGACGCGGCCGTTCTGGCTGTTGATGGTGACGCCTTCTACAAAATCGAAGAATCCATCCGCATACGGGTCGTTGTTGTTGTTCAGCCTATCGAGGCTCATGGTGCGCAACAATATCTGTCCGTTGATGGCCCCTTCGGTGATGTAATTGGTTCTGGTTCCGGCCGAAATGTTGTCGTATATCACGTCCAATCTGAAATCTTCGCGCGATACCTGATAGGCCCCGATGTTGTATACGTTCTTCATCATCAAGTCCCAGATAGGAACTTTCGGATTGGTGACCGTGCTCTTCAGTAATTTCACATACAACGCCTGTTCGCCCGAGATCCCATCTGTCGAGAATTCTCCGACCTGATACACCTGTCCGCCATAGGTGTACTGGAAGGCCACGGCCAATACCTCGTTGGGCTGCATTTCTCTGGTGAGCGATATGTAGCCCAACTGCGGATGCAATCGGAATTCGTTAGTGCTTAGCGGTGTAGCGAATTCGAGCCCCTCATAATCCTGCGAATTCACAAAATTGTAAGGCGTTACCAGCCCGCTGAACACCCCTTCCACGCTGCTCACATTCCTTGCGCCAACATAGGTGGATGTGAGTTGCGAATAAAGGTTGTTCGCGTTGTTGTTGGGCAGGAATACTGGACCGGACCCGTTTGCTATCAGGGTTTGGTTGTAACAATCGGCCAGGGGTTCGCCAAGGTCCATGAACGAAACAATGTTGCGTTGCCCCCCATCGGTCTGCGCGCTGGTGTTGGTCACCCACACTTCCACACGCGTAATGTTCACCGGTGATTTGATGAGCGGAAGGTCTTCCAGCCATTCGTCATATCCATCTCGGAAAAACTGAGAAAGGAAGTAGTGACGGTTCGGTTCATATTCATCTCCTTTCACTTCAAACTTAGTGATCTGGGCCCCGCCCTGGGTTTCAACCGAATTGCTTTCGCTCTTCTGTTGCGAGAAGATGCCTGTCACGGTCAATCGGCCAAAGCGCATGGCGGCCTTCACCCCAAAAAGGTTCTGGCTGCCCGAAATGAGCGAGCCGGTAAGCGGAAGCGATACGTTACCGGCCTCAATGCTACGTAGGATCTGATCCTCGTTGCAGGCCTCCCACTTCAACTTCATCTGATTCTCAAAATCGAACGAGGCCTTGGTGTTGTAGTTCACGCCAAGGGTCATGGCGTCACCGATCTTTCCGGTCACGTTCAACTGAATGTTCTGGTCGAAATTGAACGTGGTGTTGGTCTGCTGGTTGGCAGGCAGGGCCGGGTTCTGTATCTTCGACACGTTCACCCCAAAGATCAGTTCGGCCGATCCCTGTGGTCGAATCTCAACCGTGCTTCCGCAGAAGATGGTCTCAAACAATTTGCTCTTGATGTTCAATTTTGGAATGAGCGGCTTTCGCTGACTTTCGCTCTGACTCTGAGCCTTTTCGCGCCAATAATCGCGGATGGCCTGATTGGCGTTGTATTCCTGATATTCTTCGAACGACATGTAGGTCGGAGGCCTGTAGTCCATGTCCTCTCCCACCTTCTGATTGATGTAATACTCGTCCGTTTCGGGATTGTAGTCCACCTGAGTCTGAATGTTCTCGGGGTCATTCAGAAACAGACCGCTGTTGTTCCCTGTGGGCGTGGGGTCATACGAATCCTGAACCGGAAAGGGCAAAGCCAAGGAGTCTGTGTCGGACCTGAATGTCAGCAGATCGAAGTTAAGTATAGACCTTCGTTTGCTGGGTGTTGACGCATCGGAGGCCGCCACCAGACCAAGGCCCAGCGCCACCCCCGAAACGAACAATAAATGCTTCAGCAAGTTCTGCATCACTTTCTTTTCAAGCTCAGAAACTGCTTAGCGCGTGTTTTATCATCTCTGCCACCGTCAGATCACTACCATGTGTTTTAAGCACCTTATCTATCGCCTTGTCGGCTGCATTCTTGGCAAAACCGAGGGTGACGAGGGCGGTTAACGCTTCTTCCCGCTCTTTATTATGCGAAAGCCCCAAAGCCAGTTCGCCCACCTCAACTTTACCCACCTTGTCGCGCAGGTCCACAATGATGCGTTCGGCAGTTTTGGGCCCCACGCCCTTTATGGATCGCAGTGTATGCACATCGCCTGTCTGAATGGTACGCTGCACACCCGATGGGTCGAGGCCCGAAAGGACGGCCAAGGCCGTATTTCCCCCCACACCCGAAACTGATATCAACTGCCGGAACAATTCGCGCTCTTCGCGGTTTATGAAACCGAAAAGTACGTGCGCATCTTCCCTTATGGCCAAATGAGTGAACAATCGCACCGTGCCCTTATCGGGCAATTGAGCATAGGTATGGAGGGATATGGATAGCGCATATCCGATTCCACCACAGTCAATGACAGCACTTGCCGGTGTCTTTTCTTCCAAGACACCGTGTAGGTGTGTTATCATACTTATAAACGAATCAGTTCAGGTAGAGTGGAATCTATGCGCTTCGCTTTAGGTTAGAAAAAGGTTGGCAAAAGTAAATATTTTTGATTTAGCGTAGCTTTGATCCAAGTTCGAAGGCAGAGTTTTCGATGAAGCAACGCATAACCATCCTATCAGGAGCAGGCATCAGTGCCGAAAGTGGCATCAGCACTTTCCGTGATTCGGACGGATTGTGGGAAAAACATCGCATCGAGGATGTGGCCACGCCAGAAGCATGGAGGCTAAACCCTGAATTGGTACAGCAGTTTTACAACCAGAGGAGAAAACAACTCTTTGATGTGGAACCCAATGCCGCCCACCTTGCAATCACGGAACTTCAAAGCAAATTTGATGTGCAGGTCATTACACAGAACGTGGACGACCTTCACGAAAGGGCTGGCAATCAGAACGTGCTGCATTTGCATGGCGAACTGAAAAAAGTGAGAAGCACGGCCCGTCCATTCACGGTTTATGAATTGGATGGCTGGGAACTCAAAATGGGCGACCTGTGCGAAAACGGACATCAGTTGAGGCCGCATATCGTGTGGTTCGGGGAGGACGTGCCGAATCTTTTTCGAGCTTCGGAATTGGTATCCAGCTCAGACGCGGTGATCATTGTGGGAACATCGCTGAATGTCTATCCTGCTGCAGGGCTTTATCGCTATACAAGACCTGATCGGCCCATCTGGATCATCGACCCGAAGGCGAATGAGCTTAGCTATCCGAAAATCATAACGCCCATAAACGAAAAAGCCGGAGCAGCATTGCCCCGGCTTGTCCGTTCCTTAGTTGAAGGAGAAATTATTTTGTGACCAGCATCTTCTTGATGCTGATGTTGTTGTTGTCAACTGTCAGCGTGTAGAAATACATGCCGGCCGGCAACGAGCTCACATCTAGTTTCAACGTTCCTTGATCTTCTTTCAAATTCACTTTCTTCACCATGGCGCCAAGCATGCTGTATACTTTCAGGTCGGCAGTCTTCCATCCTTTCTTCAGCGCATAGTTGACATTGGCAAGCCCTTTGGCCGGATTTGGGAAAGCAGTTGAAATACCTGACTTGTCGCCTGTGAACACATCCTGAATTCCCAACGGACTGGCCGAGAAGCGAACCGTGGCACACACCGAATCGGCCTGATTGGCCACATCATAGAAACAATAGATGAGGGTACTGACACCCGCCTGTCCGTTCGGTTTGTAATCGGCATAGAACTGATCGATGCGCTGACCCAAGGCAATGGTCATGGCGGTAGGCGATTCGCTCGTAGGCGGCTCATAGCACTGCTCCCAGCAGAAATAATTCTCGGTTCCGGGAACGGTATCAACCGTTATCCTTCTCACCTTCACGTTCAGCGCACCATCGCCATTTGTGTTCTCTATCGAACCTTGCGACTGGATGACAGAAGTTTGAATGGACCCCCAAGGATTGAGGTCGAGGCTAGCAATGGTCAGGCTTTGCGCAAAGGTGGCAGAAGCAACAAGACCTGCGAAAACGATAAGTATGAGTTTCTTCATGACGTTCTAATTAATAGGTTGCAAATTTAGAGATTCAATTTTCATAAATGGTCGGAACACTTGCAATTTAGAAAAACATCAGCATTATGTTTGAACCAATATTTAGATAAATTTGCACTCCTTCTTGACAAAATCAAATTCAAAAACATGAAAAAAACATTACTCTTCACGTTGCTGTCGTCTTTCGGATTGGCCGCATCTGCTCAAACATTCGTGAGCACCACACCTTCTAACCGAAATGCTGTTCTGGAGGAGTACACCGGTATCTACTGCACCTTCTGCCCAGATGGACACAAACGTGCTCAAGAATTCCATGATGCTAACCCGAACGATGTTGTACTTCTGAACGTTCACGTTGGGGGTTATGCTGCCCCAACAGGCAATGATCCTGACTTCAGAACCCCGTTCGGAACGGCTTTGGACAATGCGGCTTCGCCATGTGGCTATCCAGCAGGCTCTGTGAACAGAGAGGTTTTTGCCAACTATTTGCAAACCGATAACAACGGAAATCCATGTGGGGCCATAACTGCTCAATCGAGAGGAAGTTGGGCCACTACTGGGGCTTTAGTCCTTGCGCAATCATCTCCAGTGAATGTTGCTGGACGTGCCACGTTGGACCTTTCGACAAGAGAACTGAGCGTTGTTGTTGAGGCTTACTACACAGCCAACTCGCCAACCGGAACAAATAAGGTAACGGTCGCGGTTGTTCAAAACAACGTTGAAGGCCCGCAGACCGGTTCTGGCGCCAATCCTGCGCAAGTGTTGCCAAACGGAAACTACCTGCATAACCACATGCTTCGTCATTTCCTGACAGGACAATGGGGTGCTTCAGTTACTCCTACAACCTCTGGTTCGTTCTTCACCGATACTTATGTTTGGGATGTGCCTGCCGACATCAATGGTGTGCCACTCGAACTGAACAATATTCAAGTGGTGGTTTTCATTGCCGAAGGAAATCAAGACATCATCACCGGGAGCGAAGTTCCAATGACCGTTATTTCGCCTAACTCTTACGATGCTCTTCCTGCCGCCATCGATATTCCCGATTTCGTTTGCGAAAACAGCATCACGCCTAAGGTCACCATTCAGAACATGGGAAATGAGACCATGACAAACTTGGATATCCTTTATTCTGTGAATGGTGGAGTCGCCATGACATACAACTGGGCCGGGTCTTTGGCCACCGCAGCCTCAACGGTTGTCACACTTCCTGAGATATCATTTACACATCTTGAGGAAAACACGTTCTGGGTAGCCACTACAGATCCGAACGGACAAGCTGACGAGGTTCCAGCAAATAACATTTCCACCAAGACCTTCGAGCCATCGAAGAACTCTGGAACAAGCGTTGATCTTACCATCATTACAGACAACTATGGAAGCGAGACCTCTTGGGCCCTGAAAGACCCGAATGGAGCAACTGTAGCATCTGGGGGGCCATACACCAACGTTAGTGGAGGCCAAACCTTCAATGTACCGGTCACAGGCCTTTCCAACGGATGCCACACGTTCGAGATCAACGATGGTTATGGAGACGGGATCTGCTGCACATACGGTAACGGAAGTTTCACCATTGCAAGCAACGGAACAACCCTTTACACAGGTGGTCAGTTCGGATCTGAAGATGAGCGAGTTTTCAATGTAGGTGGAACAAACAGCATCAACGAAGTGGAAATGATGAACAACGTTTCTGTTTATCCGAACCCGTTCAACGGTAATGCACGGGTCAACTACAATCTGGTTGAGGCCGGTGTTGTTTCGTTGGAGATCTACAACGTGCTTGGCGCAAGAGTGATCACTCAGAATTTGGGTGAGAAAGCAGTTGGAGCACATTCAACCACCATTTCTTCTGAAGGATTGGATGCCGGTGTTTACATGGTGAACCTTATCGTTGAAGGATCAATCTTCTCAACACGGGTAAGCATCGCCAAATAAGAAGCTTTGCATAACTGAAGGCCACGGTCAGATACGGAACAGTATTTGACTGTGGCCTTCAGATTTTAACCCATATCATTGAAGCATGAAAAACCTACTTATTCTTTCTCTTTGCATGTTGATGGCCGCTGGCAGCTTTGCGCAGGTTGCCAAACAGAATTGGGACCTCCCTTCGGCCGTCATCAAGACCCTCGATGGCAAAAGTGTGGATACCAAAGACCTTGAAAACGGTGGAAAGCCCATCATCATCAGTTTTTGGGCCACCTGGTGCAAGCCTTGTGTGCTCGAACTGAACACGATTGCCGACCATTATGCCGATTGGCAGAGCGAAACAGGTGTCAAGCTCATTGCAGTGTCTATTGACGATGCGCGGAACACTGCCAAGGTTGCACCTTTCATAAACGGAAAAGACTGGGATTACGAGATTTACCTGGATCCGAACGGTGATTTCAAACGTGTAATGAATGTGAATACCGTTCCGCATACCTTCGTTTTGAACGGGGATAAGCAGGTGGTGTGGTCGCACAACGCCTATGCCCCTGGTGACGAGGAACATCTTTACGAGATCGTAAAAGAGAACACAGGAAAGTAACCCAAGACCTATTGCGGTTTGAAACAGCAACTGAAACACTTTCTCGCTTCCACATTCCTACTCTGCATCCTGAATGTTTCATTCGCTCAGGATTCGGGCAAATGGGGGGAGATCCATGGAAATGTGCAGTTCGATGCGCAGTATTACAATCCCGATTCGGCCATTGGCGCCCCGCCCGTTCCCGAAAAACTGTTGATGAACGGTTTCACCAACCTCATCTATACAAAAGGGAAGTTTCAGGTCGGTGTACGCTACGAGAACTACCTCAATGTGTTGCAAGGTTTTGACCAACGTTACAAGGGCCAAGGCATCACATATCGCTATGCCACCTTCGATGCCGATTTTCTGACCATCACAGTAGGAAATTTCTACGAACAGTTCGGATCAGGAATGATCTTCCGCTCGTTTGAAGAACGGGGCCTTGGCCTCGACAACGCCATGGACGGTGCACGCGTGAAAGCGCATGTGCTCGGTGGCGTTTACATGACCGGGATCATTGGCCGTCAGCGTTCCTTCTTCACCTACGGAGACGGAATTGTAAGAGGAATTGACGGAGAGATAAACCTGAACGAGACCTTCAAGGCAATTGCAGAGTCAAAATTCAAGGCTACCATCGGAGGAAGTTTCGTGAGCAAATATCAGAAGGACGAAGACCCCGATTTTGAACTCCCTGAAAACGTAGGTGCTTGGGCTGCCCG
>CAMCFW010000001.1 GCA_945874195.1 Chryseobacterium gleum | reverse complement strand
GTACATATCGCTCACAGGCGCTTCGAAAGCCACGGCCACCCGCGACCTGCAAGACCTATTGGACAAAGGAATTCTTTCTGCTTTCGGAGGTGGCAGAAGTAGAGCGTATCAGGTGAATTGTTGATTCATTAGCGCCAAGGATCAGTTGGATCTGTGCGCCCGTGGCATAAACTGATCGTGTTTTGTCCCGCTGGAGCGCTTTTGCAACGCGTGCCGCTGTCAGGACTTTAAGATCACCCCTCCGCCAGATACTGATAGAAGAACGGAATGGTCTGAATGCCCTTGAGGTAGTTGAAGATGCCGTAGTGCTCGTTGGGCGAGTGGATGGCGTCTGAATCGAGTCCGAAGCCCATGAGCACCGATTTAAGCCCCAGTTCCTGTTCGAACATGGCCACAATGGGAATGCTGCCGCCCCCGCGCATGGGGATGGGCGCCTTGCCGAAGGTGGTTTCCATGGCCTTGTGGGCGGCCTGATAGCCTTTGAAATTGGTAGGAGTGAGGTAAGGTTGTCCGCCATGGTGCGGCTTCGCAACCACCTTAACCGAAGGAGGCGCAATGGCCACCAGATGTTTCAGCACAAGCTCGGTTATCTTGTCGGGGTCTTGTCCGGGAACCAATCGGCACGAGATCTTGGCAAAGGCCTTTGACGGGAGCACCGTTTTGGCCCCCTGCCCAATGTAGCCGCCCCAAATACCGTTCACATCCAGCGTTGGGCGGATGGTGCAGCGTTCTAAACTCGAATAGCCTGCTTCGCCTTGGGTGGCGTCAATGTTCAGGTCGGCCCGATAGTCCGTTTCGCTGAAAGGCGCTTTGGCCATTTCGGCACGGTCGGCTGCGCTCACTTCTATCACATCATCGTAGAACCCCGGAATGGTGATCTTCTTGTTCTCATCGTGCAACGAAGCGATCATGTCGCAAAGAATGTTGATCGGATTACCGATGGCACCACCGTAGATGCCCGAGTGCAGGTCGCGCTTGGGGCCTGTCACCTCCACCTCAATATAGCTGAGGCCACGCAACCCGACCGTGATGGACGGAACATCGTTGGCTATCATGCCAGTGTCGGAAATGAGCACGAGGTCGGACTTCAGCCGCTGTTTGTTCGCCTTCACAAAATCGCCCAGATTGTCCGAACCGACCTCTTCCTCGCCTTCGATCATGAACTTGACGTTGCACGGCAGACCGTCTGTTCGCATCATCAGTTCCACGGCCTTCACGTGCATGTACATCTGGCCCTTGTCGTCACACGCGCCACGGGCGTAGATCTTCCCGTCCTTGATCACGGGTTCGAAGGGAGGCGAATCCCAGAGGTCGATCGGGTCGGGCGGTTGCACATCATAGTGGCCGTAAACAAGCACGGTCGGCAAGTTCGGATCGACCATCTTTTCGCCATACACGATGGGGTAACCTTTGGTCGGACAGATCTCCACTTTATCGATACCGATCTCCCTCAATCGGCTAGATAGCAACTCGGCAGCACGGTGAACGTCTTTGCTGAACGCTGGATCGGCACTCACGGACGGAACTTTCAGCAGGTCGATGAGTTCGTTGAGAAACCGGTCCTTGTTCGATTCAATGTACTTGTCAACCGTACTGATGTTCATGTTGTGGCGTTTTTGTTGCGCCCAAATTTAGTTTTTAATGAATGCGAAACATTGCAGACAACATTCGGTTAAAGCAGGAGTTCAGAACGCATGAAGGAGCACGGAGCTTGGCTAATTTTGCAGGCCCAGGTATGATGACAGCATTCAGGGTTTCCATTCTTCTTGCAGCGCTGCAATTCTCGTATTCGGGAGCCAAGGCTCAACTCGTTGTCGATGGCAATTACACGCCTCAACAACTTATTGAAGATGTGTTGGTCGGCCAGGGTGTGGTGGTCAGCAACTTTCAGTATTCAGGCAATCAGGCCGCTCGCGGATTTTTCGATGGCAGCAATTCTAACATCGGTCTTGGTAGCGGTATCATCATCTCGACCGGAAGAATCCTGGATGCGCCTGGCCCGAACGGAACTCCGGTAAGCGACAATGGCACGGAATTCAACGGACCGGGTGATCCCACGCTGACCGCCATTTCAGGCTCACCGGCCGGTACGTATGATGCCGCCATCCTCGAATTCGATTTCGTGCCATCGTCAGACACCGTTCAGTTCCGTTACGTGTTCGCCTCAGACGAGTACATGTTCTATGTGGGCACTGGGGTGAATGATGTGTTCGCCTTCCTCATTACCGGACCTGGCATCACGGGGCAGCAGAATGTTGCGCTTATTCCCGGAACGGCAACGCCAGTGGCCATCGATAACGTGAATGCCAACACCAATCCCCAGTATTATATCGACAACGAGAATCCTCCGGGTTCAACCGTAGAATATAACGGGTTCACTCAGCCATTTACCGCCACAGCGGTTCTTACGCCCTGCGAAACCTATCACATCCGTTTGGCCATTGCCGATGGAGGCGATGGCACCTTTGACAGTGCTGTTTTTCTGGAAGCAGGAAGTTTCACAAGCCCGGTCATCAGCCTCAATGCCGAATCAACGTATTCCACATCTCCAACAGCTCAGGCTTTGGTAGAAGGTTGTAGCTCCATGACATTGACCTTCGAACGATCGGAGCCCTTGGACGATGCGCTTTCCATTGGTCTCAACTTCACAGGAACGGCCACGGTGGGCAACGACATTACCAACATTCCCAGCACCATCTCCTTCGCCCCGGGTCAGGCCACCACAACCATCACGTTTGATGTGCTGGAAGATGGCTTGGCTGAAGGAACAGAGAACATGACCATCACGCTGGATCAGTTGAATCCATGCGCCACGGGCCCTGCCACCTCGGTCAGTTTCAGTATTCAGGATGCCGTGCCGATGACTCTGGCCATCACGCCAAGTGTCACCTTCACCTGTCCTGAAGAGGTGACCATCACTGTGGTGCCATCGGGCGGTTATCCCGCTTTCACGTATGCTTGGAATGGGGCACCCGACACGGACGAGTCGATAACGGTATTCCCCTTCACTTCCACCAATTACAGCGTGGTGGTGACAGACGCCTGCGGATTCACGGCCACAGCTTCCAGCACGGTCTCCATTCCTAATTATCAGCCATTGGAAGTTTCGGTTGAAGGTGTGGTGGTGTGCAATGGCGAGGATGCCACACTGAGTGCAGTGGTTTCAGGCGGTCTTGGCATCATCGATTATCTCTGGAACGGAAGCGGAACCGCGCCCGAATACACGTTTACACCTACCGGCACCACACAGGTAACGCTGCAGGTGACAGACGATTGCGACCTCAGTCAGCAGGCCACGGCCGAAGTGGTGGTTGACGAGGCAGTGGTTGCCTTTGCACATCGTTTGGCTGCGCATAGTACCATTCAGTTCAACAATGGTTCTGAAGATATTTCCACTTCCAGTTGGGATTTTGGAGATGGAGGAACAAGCACCGAGGATGACCCCTTGTACGAATATCAGATGGAAGGAACCTATGTTGTGACCCTCACGGTAACCAACAGCAACGGCTGCGAAGGCACCTATCAGGATACCGTTACGGCCTATCCGCCTCTGCACGTTTACATACCGAACACCTTCACGCCCAATGGCGATGAGCTGAACGAAGTGTTCGGAATTGAAGGAGAGGGTTACCTTTATTACGATCTTGAGATATTTGATAGTTGGGGAAATAAACTCCGACATGGACGATTCAGAGACGATTCTGCTTGGGACGGCACATACAAGGGGAAACTGGTTCCTTCCGGAACCTACGTTTACCGTGTGTGGGTTCAGCCGCCCATTGGCATTGAAGTGAAAGAATCGGGTGTGCTGCATGTGATCTCGGGAAAGTAATCCTGACATATGGTCAAACGACTACCTACTATTTTGCTTATGCTGTGCATGGCCTCAGGTGCCTGGGCCGACCACTTGGTAGGTGGCGAGATCTATTATGAATGTCTGGGAGGCGATCAGTATCGAATTACGCTGAAGGTCTATCGCGATTGCTATACGGTTACGGGAGCTCCATTCGATAGTCCGGCCTTCATCGCTGTGTATAATGCGGGAGGAGGTCTTGTTGCTAACCTTTCGGCACCATTCACCGGTTCGCAGCAATTGGCGGTCACCGTTAACGACCCCTGCCTACAGGCCCCGCCCGATGTTTGTGTGGAGGAGGCCATTTACACCGCAGACGTCAACCTGCCCTTCAGCCCGGGAGGCTACCACGTGGCCTATCAGCGGTGCTGTAGGAACGGAAGTATTGTGAATCTGGTGAGTCCTGCCGATCAGGGATCGACCTATTATGTTGAGATTCCAGAAATGGCGCTGAACAGTTGCAACAGCGGCCCTCGATACGATCAGTTTCCGCCTTTGGCCTTGTGCACTGGAGAACCCATGGAATTCGATCACTCGGCCACGGATCCCGATGGTGACATGCTCGTTTATTCGCTTTGCACGCCTTATCATGGAGGATCTTCTGCAAATCCAGCCCCGGTTCCCGCCTTTGCGCCACCTTACAGCACGATCGTTTGGAATCCAGGTTACAGCGCTTCGTATCCCATCGATGCTTCAACCGCCTTTCAGATCGATCCGACCACCGGATTGCTGACCGGAGTTCCTGATCAGGTGGGCCGATATGTGGTAGGTGTATGTGTAGAAGAATACCGTAACGGAAGTCTGATCAGTCGCAACGTTCGCGATTTTCAATTCAATGTGGTCAGTTGCGGTTCATTTGTTGCCGCTGTCATTCCGCCACAGCCGCTTTTCCACGATCCTTGCGATGGCTTGGAAGTGAATTTCGGCAACAATAGTGTCAACGCGCTCACTTATTTGTGGGACTTCGGAGTGGAGGGAATTACGGACGACATTTCGGACCTGGAAGGCCCCATCTACACCTATCCTGACACAGGAACATACTCCGTTACCTTGATCGCCAATCCTGGATATCCGTGTGCAGACACCACTCTCCGCGATGTGGTTGTTCATAATGACGTCAGCGTAGAAATTCAAAGTACAGGCGAGCTTTGTTTCGATGTCAATTCGTTGGATTTTGTGGCAACTGGAAATTATGGTTCAGGTGCCACGTTCTTTTGGGAATTCGAGAATGGAACGCCTGCCACGTCCACTGATGCTGCTCCGCAAGATGTCGTTTTCGATTCGCTGGGCACATCAGACGTAACGGTCACGGTTACTGAGGCGGTTTGCAGTTCGCAACAGGTTGTCTCCATCGAGGTGTTCGATCGGCCGCAGGCCTATTTCCATGTAGAACCTCTAGCAGGTTGTTCTCCTGTGGGCGTCATCTTTTTTGATAGTTCATATGCTGCAACCCCGCATCAATCTTATTGGAATTTCGGTGACGGAAGCAATGATTCGGGCGTGCGTGTGTTGCACGCCTACACAAACACCGGAGTTTACGACATCACCCTCACAGTTTGGACCGAGGAAGGTTGCCTTGATACTTCCACGTTCACGGTTCCCAATGCGGTGGAGGTTTTTCCATTTCCGACAGCCAGTCTTTCGGTCGATACCGATTTTCAATTCATTTTCGAACCGCATTTCGAGTTCAGTACCAGTAGCACGGCCTACAATTGTCAACTGTTCACGGGCGATGGCGCTCAATATGCCGATTCGCTGACACAATGCGTTTTTCAGCACAGTTATTCAGATACAGGTTATTTTCAGGCCGTGGCCATATTCACGGATCAGAACGGCTGCACCAACAGCGATTCTTTGTGGGTAAGAGTCGAGCCCGAAGTGCGTTTTTGGATACCGAATGCCTTTACACCGAATGACGACCGCATAAACGACACTTGGGGCCCCAAGGCGTTCGGTTTCGACCAGTATGAGATATGGGTCTACGACCGGTGGGGCAAACTGATGTTCCATTCCATCGACCCGTTTGAAAAATGGAACGGACGATTTAACAACGAAAGCAACCACGAACCGGTACTTGGCGTCTATTCGTATCGCATACTGGCCCATTCCGTGCAAAATACGTGGATCAAGGAGTTCGGCTCAGTCGCAATTTTGAGATAATACCGTTAAAACCTATTTGGTACTTTTATCCCTTGAATAGCCTTCTCTTGAAAAGATTTTTCCTCGGCCTTGTTTCCGTCCTTCTATTGTCGAGCTACAGTTCCGTGGCGCAGATGCTTGTTACCACAGGCCAGACGGCTCAGCAATTGGCCAATATCATTGCCGGTCCTGGAGTGGTCGTGTCCAATGCCAGCATAACAGGAAGCGCCACCGCCATCGGAGCTTTCAACTCTGGCGCAAACCCGATTGGAACCAATGTGCCTTCGGGAGTTGTATTCGGCACAGGGAATGTGACAGATTTCGCACAGAATCAGACCACGTTTTCAAGCAGCGTTACCGGATCTCCAGGAATACCTTATCTGGCAAATCTGGCGGGCATCACTTCGTATGACGGATTGATACTCGAATTCGACTTTGTGCCCAATGCGGATTGGGTCTCCTTCGATTATGTATTCGGATCGGAAGAACACCCCAGTTTTTCGTGCAACCCGACCTTCAACGACATTTTTGCCATCACCGTTCAGGGCGTTTCGGTGCCTTTGGCAGAAACACTCATCACACTTGTTCCCGGAACTAGCACCCCGGTTTCCATCGGAACCGTAAATAATCTTGGATGCGGAAATCCGACCTACTATGTCGACAATACGGTGATGAACAGCCCTTATGTTGTTTTCGGAGGTTTCACCACGGTTCTACGTGCAGAAATGGCGGTCATCTGTGGAGAAATTTATCACCTGAAAATGATGATCTCTGATGGTGGCGACTCATCATACGACACTGGTTGTTTTGTGGCCGAGAACAGTTTGACCACTGGAAGCGTGATCGTTGAAACAGCTACTGCCGCAGCAGATTCTACGGCTTACGAAGGATGTAATAATGCGGTGGTGACCCTCACGCTGAACGGACCGCCCATCGCTCAGGATTTTGATGTGCCGATATGGATCTCGGGCTCTACCGCTTCTTGGGGAATAGACTTCGATCCTATTACACAGTTGAATCAGAACGATAGCACCATCACCATACCGAACGGTCAGAATACGGTTTCATTTACCATAGTGCCTATCAACGACAACATCTTAGAAGGGCCCGAGTACATCGAATTCATCGTCATCACTTCCACGTGCGGACTTACCGATACCTTCCGGATCTATATCAACGACCTCGTACCTGTTTCGGTGGTGACGAGCAACGATACAACCATCTGTATTGGCAATGCCATCGTATGGGCCGAGGCGAGTGGAGGAGGTGGTGTTTACACGTACACTTGGGACAATGGTTTCGGAGTGGCCGATACCATTTTTCCGGCACCGACCCAAACCACGGTCTATAACGTTTCTGTGACCGACAACTGTGGTTCGACTCCCGCAGCAGATCAAGTAACGGTGACCGTTGATGGTGGTCCGACCCCATTTGCTGGAAATGATGTTTCGGTCTGCATCGGTGGAAGTGTTCTTCTCAATGCATCGTCCAATTCGCCCAACTGTTCATTCACATGGGATCCTCCTGTCAACCTATCGAACCCGAATATTTACAACCCGCTTTGCACACCACCAGCCGATGCGGAATATATCGTGACCGTTACGCGGCCTGACGGCTGTTCGAACGATGATACGGTGAATGTGACCATCACTCCGCCACCAACAGGCGATTTCAATTTGGCCGCAACAGCCTGTGCAGGAACGCCCTTGATCGCCAGTTATTCGGGTAATGCGAACGCTGCTGCTCAATACCAATGGGTGTTCAATGGAGGTATCATTACCAATGGAAGTGGAATGGGACCCTTGGCGGTCTATTGGCCAACTCCAGGAACCTATCAGGTTAGTTTAACTGTTGCTTGGAATGGATGCCTTTCGCCAACTGTCACCAGTCAGATCGATGTGCTGGGACCTCCTCCCGTAGATGCTGGTTCTGATGTTTCATTCTGTTCTGGAGACTCAGGTCCTATCGGTTCAGCACCAGTTGCAGGGGTAGCTTATGCGTGGACACCTATCAACGGTGTGGCCGATCCAGTTGCGAGTTCAACAACAGTTCAGATCACCAACCCGACCCACGATATTCAAACCTATGAGTACATTCTGAAGGCCACAGAGCAAGGATGTAAGAGTTATGATACGGTCAACATCACCGTGTTTCCTACGCCTCAGGCCGAATTCACCATTCCAGATGGCGAGTGCTTCAGTGTGAATTCTTTCAACCTTTTGGCCGAGGGTTATTTCGGCCCGAATGCCACGTTTGCATGGAATTTCGGTCCGGTCGGATTTCCGGCCAATTCAACCGTCAAGCAACCTCAGGGCGTCATCTTCAACGCGCCAGGATCGCAACCCGTCACTCTCATAGTGACAGACAATGGATGTGTAGGTCAGCCATTTGTGGGGAATATCGATGTTTTCCCGATGCCGGTCGCACAGTTCTTGGCCGATGCGGTTGAAGGCTGCGAACCCTTAAGGATCGGCTTTTCTAATCAGTCGGTTGGTGGGGCGTCAGCGCTTTACAACACTTGGAACTTCGGAGACGGTTCGAACTCAACTCAATTAAACCCTTCGCATGTTTATCAGACGGGGCTTTACACTGTGCAATTGGATGTAGTGACCAGCGAAGGTTGCGCCAACAGCATCACGAAGTCAAGCTACATTGAGGTCCACGAAAAACCGGATGCGTTGTTCTCGCTCAGCTCGCAGCGGCTCGATATTCTCGACCCAACAGTAACGGTGACCAACGAAGCGGACGGCATTGTAACCAGCGAGTTCACCTTCGAGCCTTTTGGAGACCAGATCACTGCTATGGAGACCGATTATTCCTATTTGGAAGTCGGTACTTACGGCATTACTCAGATCGTATCAACCGAATTCGGATGTCTCGATACCATTTCCGGTTCTTTGGAGGTAATTCCGCACTATACACTGTACATTCCGAATGCCTTTACGCCTGATGAGAACGGCATGAACGAAATTTGGGCGCCTCAGGGTCAGAGTATCAGTTCTTACAACCTGACCATTTACAACCGATGGGATCAGGAACTGTTCTACTCGGCCAGTCTGGATCTTGGATGGAACGGGTTTTTCAACAACAAGCTTGTTCCGCAGGGAACCTATATCTACAAGATTGAAACGGTGGATGTGCTTGGCGAACCACACGAATACTTCGGAACGTTCTCGCTGATCCGCTAGCGGAAAAAGACCTCGCTCAATTTCTCAAAGTAGCTGTGCCATCCCCAATTGGGGCCATCCCACATGCCTTGATAGATGTAGGACATTCGGATATTGACCCAAACAGCGGCAATTGCCATGATCCCAAATGCGATGCGCATCCATTTATGGGCTGATTGGATCTTTTGAACCGCGTATGCTGCAGGCAAGGCAAGAACTGGCAAGTAATCCACAAAACACCGATGGCCATAAGCGCCACCGAACCACCACGCCCACCAGCTGGCGAAAGAATAAGTTGCCAGACCAAGCACGACAACGGGCATCAGGGCACCCTTTACCTTCTCCTTCAGCATCCATCCGATACCGAGCAAGGCCATTCCCACAATTGGCGAATAGATGAGCCAACCATTTTGCGGACTCAATAAAACTTGAAGGATCTTGGGCCTATTCCAATAAATGAAACCCTCATCTCCGTAAGAATAGAATAGAAATTGACCGGTCATGGCCTTCCAATAGAGCATTTGCGGAAGTAAGAAAAGCACCAAGGCTACTGCGAAAGCCAACCACCATCGGCTATCGGTCATGAATTTTTTCAATTTCGCTGAAACATCCTTCATGTCAACTCCCCACAGTATTGGAATGAGAATGGCGATTGCGTTCGTAGGACGGATGAGGATGATCAAAGCCAGCGGAAGTGCTGTCAGAATGTCCCAACCCACACCGCCTGATGCCGACCTTCGGTGAGATGCATAGATCAGAACCGCGAACAGGAAGAATGAGTAAACATGCGACATGCCCGCCTCCCTGAAAGTGTAGTAGAAAAGATTTGTGCCGAGTACTATTCCGAGTGGAACAACTACGCTAATGGCGTTGCTGCAATTGAATTCCCGTAACAATTTCGAAAGCAGACCAATTCCCGCCAGCATGTAAAAGATGGCGGCTACCAGAATGGCCCAAACGTATGGGGCGGACCTACCGTCACGTTCGTGCCCGAAAAGTGGGGCCGTTATGTGTGCGGCCAGAAAGAAAGGTGCTTCCATCAAAGCGACTCCGTAGGTGTATTTCGTAAAGGTCATTTGACCGTCTTCGGTCTCAACGGTGGTGCAGCCATTGACGCAAGGCAACTGCTCGAAACCACCGTGAACAAATAGGGCCGGAAGGTAGATGTAGTAACCTTCCTGATCGGACCAGATCACACCGTTCATCCGCTTTCCGGCATGGAAATATCCCGTTAGCAAAAGGCAGACAGCAAATGCGAAGACCCACTGAAACGGTCTATTCTTTAACATGCTGTGCATCTCAGCGAAGCGGAATATTGTTCAAGAATCGAAGCTCGCCTTCATTATGGCGAATATCCTCGCTTGCCCTCCTTAATTGAATTCGACCAATGACCCCACCTCGTTTCTGAACGAAATATTCTTGCCTTTTACCCGCTTCAACCTTCAACTTCTCTGAAACGAAAAGCCAGCCGTCCAATAGGTCAGGCCGGTGGTTCAGCCCGCCCCCCTTAATGATAACCCCATCCACGGCATAGGCTCTTGTGGGCAACAGTTCTGTCTCTGGGTCCACCTTCACCCAATACGAGAGCACCCGTGCTTCATCATCATAGAAAATGCTGTCCAACAAGTGATCCATCGGTTTCATTTCATAGCATTCGGCCTTCCAAAGGTCTTCATTGCAACGGGGCGAACGGGGCTTCAAATATGATCCATCACCCTTTGCTTCCATCGAATCGGCCATAGCACTGAACCCGCCATACAACCAAGCGATCCTATCCGGATCGGTGGAATACAAGCGATACTCTGACGTTTCGAAAACGAGGTCGGCCGCGGCCAATAGGCGTTGTTCTTCTCCCGAAAGGGAATCGTTGGAACAGAGGATGAGCAGTTTTCTCTTCGGATCCATGTCTTGAAGAATCGCTCTACGGATGAGCACATGACCTATTAATTGTGCAGTTTTTTCCGTCACCAAAAGCGAAGTGCGCGACATGGTGCCACCTACAATGGGCAGTCCGGTTGAGAACGAAGCTTTCATGGCATGCTCAAAACTGTTCACGCCTCGGTCGAGGTCTATCTTCTCCGAACCGATCAACATGAGCGGAAGCGGGATGATGGCCTGAAATTCTTCGGAATTGACACCGGCCGAGCGCCATTGCGATGCGTAATGATCGCTGAATGCTTCTTTGGCACTTCGGTCCATCATTTCGGCCTTGCTGCTCTTAATGTTCACAATGGCATCCAGCATCCACAGAAAGGCACAAAGCCCAACAAGAACGGAAATATGCATGGTGTATCGGCCATTCTTCAACCCTCTGAAATGGCGGAAAAGAACCCAAAGACGGAACACCGCCCAAACCGAGATCACGTAGTAGAAGATCCACGCCATGCGGCCCAACGATCGGAATTGTTTCAATGGGGTGAGAACTTCTGAAAGCCACTGAAGACCGATGAAATGGAACAATCCCATAGAAAAAAGGAGTGTGATGATGGCAGGAACGAAGACCGATCTCAAGGCCGATGGCAGTACGGGGTGGGTCACGCTCTTCCGCCTTCGCACTAACGTGTTTATGATGCCTAATAGGAGGGTGGAGAAGACCACAAATGAAGCTACCATTCCAATGTAAGCCTGACCTTCCCAATTGCTTGGCGTAAAAATTCGGAAGAAATAAGAGTTGAAAAGGCCATAGAACGGTTCGGCCACTGGCACAAAGACGCTCTGAAAACTGGCCACGTAATCGAAGGTTCCGGTCGGGCTCGTTGGGCGGTCCGAATACGGGTCCATCCATTTCTGATAAATGATGAAAACAACCAATGGTAGGAGCAGGGCCACCAGTTTTGCCAACCCGTCCTTCATTTCTGCTAGCCGAAAACGCTGAACCACAAGTTCCCAAGCAAGCGTGGTGCCCAAAAACAGCACATGAATGAACAGATAGTAAGGGTGGATAAAGGCGAAAAGAAGAACAATCACCGAGGTCAGCATTGCAAACAACCACACACGGTTGAAACGCGAAAACCCCGCGATCAGCAGCCAGAGCATTGGCACAAAAAACGTGTAGCCCAACGCGTAATGGCCTGTGAGCCGCGCCAATTGTGGACTGAGAAACGCAATGGTGAGCGCGAACGGAACGGCAAACCACGGATCGACCATGTTCCAAACCAACAGCCGATGAACGCACCATGCGGTAATGATCAAACTGCCGATCATCAACAGATTCATGACGGCAACGATCCTCGGGCCGTTGTTCACGTCTGCGTCCATGAACCACGAAAGCACCTTCGCCAACAGTGGTTGCCCGTCTGCAAACATCAGATGATCGCCATAGGGATAAAGCATGCCGTTGAACCACATTCCTTCGCCATGAATTACCTGATAGGCCACCGAGAAATAGTTCTTCAGGCCATCGCCCTCCGCCCCAAAAAGGAATTCATCGGGGTGCAGGATCGCATCACCGAAAAAACGGAAGCAGACAACCGCTGCCAACAGAACCACTGTTAGTCCTGATAAGAGAACCTGTCTATTCGATGCGAACACTATCTGTGAATAAGAAGTCGAATGAAATTATGCAATTCTTTCAGTAGGATGACGAGGCTTGGCGAAGGAAGAACAATGCCCGGTTTCAGTTCCACGTCAACGGCCAACATGCGCAATCCTGCTTTCGATGCCTGCTGAATGAATTCAAGGTCAAACAGGTAGCGGTTCACCCTTGTCTTCAAAAAAACTTCGCGCCCGGCCGCATTGAATCCCTTTAATCCTCCCTGCGTGTCCTTTATCTTCAGTCCGAAAAGCAGCCCGTTCAGCGAACGAAGCGTTTTCGATAATATTCTTCTGAACGCGGAAAGCGAACCGTAATAGCTGTCGCCTCGGCTCGCCACCACCACATCAGCATCGTTGGCTGCCAGAAGTTTGTAGAAACCAATCACCGATTCTTCTCGGTAAGGCAGGTCAACATCCGTATAGATCTGCAGGTCGGCAATGCTCGAACCGATACCTGTTCGCACCGCGTGGCCCTTTCCCCTGTTCTCAGAATAGGCTATAAGCCTGAATTCGGGCATTTCGGCCTGTAATTGCGCCACAATTCGGTCAGTCATACCGTTCACCGACCCATCATTCACTACCATCACCGTTCTCAAAACACCCTCGGGCAGCCCTGCCCTAACTTTGCGGACGCCTTCCGTCAGCACCTTTTCCCACCCAGCGCGCGGGTTGAAGCAGGGAATCACAATGTCGAGGGTTTTCAGTGCGCTCATCGGCTTGGCGAAAATAGCGAAACCCCATCGTCACGCACCGTTATTTGGGCGTGCCCGCGCAGCTTCGCAGGCGCGGTCGGGCTGTCCGCTATATCTTTTTTCAGAACGGGCACTGAGGTTCTCGAAGCGCGAGTGAATGAAAAAAGGATGCCGCTGCCATCCCTCACGCGGCCCGCCCCGATTGGTTTGCCGTCAATGCCATCTGTCTGCCAAACTGACAGCCTCGCGATTATTTCGCTACCTTCGCAGCCCAATTTTTTCAGATGCGGAACGAAGATATTTCAGTCAAGGAGATCGATGAATCACGGCAGGGCGAAGTGCTCGAAATGGCCGTGAAAAGTGGTTCAGGTAAGAAACTCTACATCGAATCGTACGGCTGCGCCATGAATTTCTCGGATAGCGAGATCGTGGCATCCGTGCTCATTGCCGAAGGCTTCGAAACCACCAAGGTGATGGAAGAGGCCGATGTCATTTTTGTGAACACCTGCGCAATACGCGACAATGCCGAAGTGCGCGTACGCGGCCGCCTCGACCAGTTCCGCAAGGTGAAGAAGAAGAACCCAGACATGATCATCGGTGTGATGGGCTGCATGGCCGAGCGCCTCAAATCAAAACTCCTCGAAGAAGAAAAACTGGTGGATATTGTGGTCGGTCCAGATAGCTACCGCGACCTTCCCAACCTCGTTCGCGTTGCCGAATCGGGTCAGAAGGCCGTGAACGTGCTGCTTTCGCGAGAAGAAACCTATGCCGACATCAGCCCCGTGCGTTTGGGTGGCAATGGCGTCAGTGCCTTTGTTTCCATTACCCGTGGTTGCGACAACATGTGCAGTTTCTGCGTGGTGCCATTTACCCGAGGCCGCGAACGCAGCCGCGATCCGCAGTCCATTGTGCAAGAATGCACCCAACTCTTTGCCGATGGCTACAAAGAGGTGACGTTGCTTGGTCAGAATGTGGACAGCTACCTCTGGGGTGGTGGCGGTTTGAAGAAGGACATCCTTGCCCGGAACGACCTCAGCGGAACCGTCAGTTTTGCCGAGCTGTTGGTGATGGTGGCCCAAATAACCCCCGAACTGCGTGTCCGTTTCTCCACTTCGCACCCCAAGGACATGCACGATGACGTGCTTTACGCCATGGCCAACCACGAGAACATCTGCAGCTACATTCACCTTCCGGTACAATCGGGCAGCACGCGACTTCTAGAACTCATGAACCGTGGCTACACCCGCGAATGGTACTTGGAGCGGATGAAAAAGATTCTAGAGGTCGTTCCGAATTGTGGCCTTTCCACCGACATCATCACTGGTTTCTGCACCGAAACGGAAGCGGATCACCAGGACACACTGAGCCTGATGGAAGAGGTCGGTTTCGACTTCGCTTACATGTTCAAATACTCCGAACGACCGGGGACTGCGGCTGCCAAGAAAATGGAAGACGACATTCCGGAAGAAGTGAAGCAAAGACGTCTTGCCGAAGTGATCGAAGTTCAATCGGCCAGTTCGCACCGCAGCAATTTGAAGGACCTGGGAAAGACCTTCCGTGTGTTGGCAGAAGGCACCTCCAAGAAATCGAAAGACATGCTTCAGGGCCGCAATCCGCAGAACAAGGTGGTGGTGTTTCCGAAGGAGAATTTCAAAAAAGGCGATTATGTGAATGTGCTGGTGAATGATTGTACTTCGGCCACACTTTTGGGCATAGCCGTGAAATGATTGAGAAGCAATGACAGTAGATCAGATAAAACAACGTTTCGGCATCATCGGGCATTCGCCTTTGCTCAATCATGCCATCAATACCGCCATGCAGGTGGCGCCAACTGATATTTCGGTGTTGGTAACAGGTGAAAGTGGAACGGGTAAGGAGGTTTTTCCGCAGATCATCCATCAGTTGGGTTCGCGCAAGCACGGTTCTTACATTGCCGTTAACTGCGGTGCCATTCCAGAAGGAACCATCGATTCGGAATTGTTCGGACACGAAAAAGGCTCGTTCACGGGAGCACACGAAGCACGGAAAGGTTATTTTGAAGTGGCCGATGGCGGCACCATTTTCCTCGATGAGGTGGCCGAACTTCCAATGTCAACTCAGGTGCGACTATTGCGTGTGCTTGAAACAGGCGAATTCATCAAGGTCGGTTCGTCCAAACCCTTGAAGACCAATGTGCGGATCGTTGCCGCAACGAACGTTAATATTCCAGATGCCATCAGCAAAGGCAAGTTCCGCGAAGACCTTTACTACCGATTGAACACGGTTCCGATCATGATACCCTCTTTGCGAGAGCGCGAGGACGATATTCCCTTGCTGTTCCGAAAGTTCGCGGGCGACTTTGCCGAAAAGTACCGCATGCCGGGCGTTCGATTGACGGAAGAAGCGCGTATCATGCTCATGAACTACCGCTGGCCTGGCAACATCAGACAGTTGCGCAACGTCACCGAACAGATCTCCATCATCGAAAAGGAACGCGAAATTGACGCGGAAAAGCTTCGCAACTACCTTCCCGATCAGGGGAAGACCAATCTTCCTGCCGTAAGACCCGCTACAAACTCGGGCGGAAGCGCAGACGGACAGACCGATTTCTCTGAACGGGAACTGATGTACAAGGTGCTTTTCGATATGAAGCGCGACATAAACGACCTTAAGAAGTTGGTGCTTGACGTGGTTTCTGGGCAGGCAGATGAAGAGATCACCGAGCATCATGCTTCCACCATCAGAAGATTGCATCAGGATGTCGATCCGGCAGGTCCCATCGATCTTGGATCGCGAGTTCACGAAGTGCAGATACACAGACCCGGGCAACAATCGTTTGAAGCGCATGAAGAGGTGGAAGAGTCACTTTCTTTGGCAGACCGCGAAATAGAATTGATAAAGAAAGCGTTGGAAAAGAACCGAGGCAAACGGAAGGCGGCTTCCAGCGAACTTGGCATTTCTGAGCGTACCCTTTACAGGAAGATAAAGGAATACAACCTTGATTAGATGTCCGATCTTAGCAGACATATTACGGAATTAGTGTTCCCGAAGCTTATTTTGAGGGTAGGATTTCTGACGTTCATGGTCTGTTATCTGGTGTCTTTCAGTGGCTGCGGAGTTTACTCTTTCACGGGGGCTAGCATTTCGCCAGAGGTAAAATCCGTGAGCATCGATTTCTTTCCTTCATTCGCACCATTGGCCCCGGCCAATATGCCACAGACATTCACAGAAGCGCTTCGCGAACTTTTTGTGAGCCGAACCAATCTTGACCTGTTGGCCAAGAATGGCGACATCCGGTTCGAGGGCTACATTTCCGGCTATCAAACGCGTCCAGTGGCCATTCAGGGAAACGAAACGGCTGCCAAAAACCGACTTACCGTAACCGTGAACGTGACCTACACCAACACCAAGGAAGAGGCAAAGAGCTTTGAAAAGACCTTCACCCGTTTTGCCGATTTTGATGCCACCCAGAACCTAACGGAAGTGGAGCAAGCGCTGGTGGCCGAGATCAACGAACAGTTGATCCTCGACATTTTCAACGAGGCGGTGGTGAACTGGTAATGACCCAAGATCAGTTCTATAGATGGTTGGAGAACCCTTCTGAGATGAACTTCTCCAGCATTGCCGACATTCGAGACATCATCAGGCGATACCCTTATTTTCAGGCAGCCCAGGTCATGCTGGCCAAAAATCTGAAGCAGGAGAATCATATTGATCAGCTCAATCAATTGCAACTGGCTGCGATCATGGTGCCCAACAGGAAACAGTTGCACGCTTATCTGCACGGTAAAGTAGCTGTGAAAGCCATTTCTGTAGACGATGAACCCGTGTCGGGCCCAACAACAGTTGATTCTGAACAAGAAACTGTTCTGGTCCCTGAAATCATTGAAAGGTCATCGCTTTACGACCTGATACCGGAACCGATCGTCTATCAGCTCGAAAAGGCCGACCTTCCAGATCTTGTGTTGCCAACCGTGGCCAAGAACCCGGTTTTTGTTCCGCAGCCCGAAGCATTGACATTCAGCGAGTGGCTAAGTTTTATCGAGACCGAAGACCTACGTGCCGAAACTTCATCGATCAGACAGGTGCAGGACACTGAATCTCAGCCCACCAAGAGCAAGATCGATATCATCGATCACTTTCTTGCTCAGCAATCAACGGGGGTGAAAAAACGCGCAGAATTCTTCAATCCTCAGAAAGTGGGTGCCAAAAGCACACTCGAAGACTTCACCGTGGTTTCCGAAACCTTGGCCCGCATTTATTTCGAACAGGAAAAGTATGAATTGGCCAGACAGGCCTATCAGGCCCTAGGCTTGAAATATCCGGAGAAAAGCGTTTACTTTGCCGCCCGTTTAAAAGAGATAGACGAAAAACTGAATACAGAAAACTAACATGTACACACTCATCATCATCTTGATCATCGTTGTCTGCCTTCTATTGGTAGGCGTTGTAATGATCCAGAACAGCAAAGGTGGAGGTCTGGCCTCCGATTTTTCGTCCTCCAACCAGATCATCGGTGTTCAGCGAACAGGCGATTTCTTGGAAAAAGCCACTTGGTATCTTACCGTTGCGCTGATCGTTCTTACCCTTGGTTCAAATTTCTTTATCGATAGAGCAGAAACGGTTGAAGAAGAATCGGTCATTCAAGAACAGATCGACAACGCTGCCCTCCCGGGCGGAGGTGAAGGCGCTGAAGGTGCTGAAGAACCGGCAGCTGCCGAATAAGACTTTCCTTCGGGATCTTTAAAATGTCAGGATGTCACTCATCCTGACATTTTTTTTGTCCTAATGCCATCATTTCAGCCCTATTGTCTGCAATTGACCGATGGCATAGAATATGACAAGGGCGAGTCACCAAAAACAATATTCACTAAATCAATAAATACTAAAAATGGGAGCTATTAAGATAAAACCATTGGCCGACAGAGTTGTGGTGCAGGCCGCCTTGGCCGAAGAAAAGACAGCTTCGGGAATTTACATTCCAGACACTGCTAAGGAAAAGCCACAGAAAGGAAAGGTGGTTGCTGTAGGGGCAGGGAAGAAGGACGAGCCGATGACCGTTAAGGTTGGTGATACGGTACTGTACGGAAAGTATGCCGGCACCGAGATAACCGTTGACGGAACCGATGTGCTTATTATGCGAGAGTCAGACATTTTCGCAATCGTTTAATTGATCAAACTAAAAAATCTAAAACAAAATGGCTAAGCAAATTATGTTCGATCTGGACGCACGAGACAGATTGAAAAAAGGGGTTGATGCACTTGCAAATGCAGTGAAGGTGACCTTGGGCCCAAAAGGTCGAAATGTGATCATTGACAAGAAATTCGGTGCCCCACAGGTGACCAAGGATGGTGTTACCGTGGCAAAGGAGATCGAATTGAAGGACGCCATCGAGAACATGGGCGCGCAGATGGTGAAGGAAGTTGCATCGAAAACAAACGATGTGGCCGGAGACGGAACCACAACAGCCACTGTACTTGCTCAAGCAATTGTTACAACGGGCCTGAAGAATGTGGCTGCCGGTGCAAATCCGATGGATCTGAAAAGAGGTATAGACAAAGCGGTTGCGGCCGTGGTTGCCGAACTTCATAAAATGTCGAAATCAGTTGGAGACGATATTGCCAAGATCGAGCAGGTAGCTGCCATCTCGTCAAACAGCGATGCAACCATCGGAAAGCTGATTGCCGAGGCAATGGGCAAAGTTGGAAAGGAAGGCGTGATCACCGTTGAAGAGGCAAAAGGAACTGAAACAACTGTTGAGGTTGTAGAAGGAATGCAGTTCGACCGTGGATATCAGTCGCCCTATTTTGTGACCGATGGCGAAAAGATGGAAGCGGTGCTTGATAAGCCATTCATCCTGATCCACGATAAGAAGATCAGCAGCATGAAGGAAATGCTTCCCGTGTTGGAAAAGGCGGCTCAAAGCGGACGACCATTGCTTATCATCTGCGAAGAAGTGGAAGGCGAAGCATTGGCAACGTTGGTGGTGAACAAGATCAGAGGATCGCTGAAAGTGGCGGCCGTTAAGGCTCCTGGATTCGGTGACAGAAGAAAGGCCATGTTGGAAGACATCGCTATCCTGACCGGTGGAACCGTGATAAGCGAAGAGAAGGGACTGAAGTTGGAAGATGCAACTTTATCAGACCTTGGAACTGCGGAAAAGATCACCATTGATAAAGACAACACAACCGTTGTGAATGGTGGAGGCGAGGCTGCAGGCATCAAAGCTCGTGTCGGACAGATCAAGGCTCAAATTGAGTCAACAACATCTGACTACGATAAGGAAAAGCTTCAGGAGCGTCTAGCCAAATTGGCCGGAGGTGTGGCGGTTCTTTATGTTGGTGCTGCAACCGAAGTTGAAATGAAGGAGAAAAAAGACCGTGTGGATGATGCGCTTCATGCAACGCGTGCTGCGGTTGAAGAAGGAATTGTTCCTGGAGGAGGTGTTGCTTACCTACGAACCATTGCCGCCATTGGCAAGATCAAGCCACTGAATGCCGATGAGAAGACAGGTATCGATATCGTTCTGCGTTCAATTGAAGAACCACTGCGACAGATAGTTGCAAATGCAGGTTTGGAAGGAAGTATCGTGGTTCAGAAAGTGAAGGAAGGCAAAGACGATTTCGGATACAATGCACGCACCGATGAATACGGAAGCATGTACAAATTCGGAATTATTGACCCGACCAAAGTAAGCCGCGTAGCGCTTGAGAATGCTGCATCCATTGCAGGAATGTTGCTGACCACCGAGTGTGTGTTGGCCGATGAGCCTGAAGAGGGTGGTGGCATGCCAGGCGGAATGCCAGGAGGAATGGGCGGAATGGGCGGCATGATGTAAGCCAACCGATCAGTTCAATTGAAAGCCCCGCTTCGCGCATTTCGCGAAGCGGGGCTTTTTGCTTCAATTCAGACTGGGCATCCCGATAAAATGTCACTATTGATCAAAATTCCATGAGGCTGCTGGGCCAGTGGGTCAGTTCTTACCCACAATCAGGTTGCGATCCACAATGGGGAGTTCTACATGCGAAGGATGATCAGAATCGTGATGGATATTCCAAGAACCACCGGTCGGATATAGATTCTTGAAATTAAAGATGTCAACCCCTGCAATTCTAATTTGAATTCGATGCCCTTTTAAGAACAGATGAGATGTGGGCAACATGTCGAAACTGACAAATTCTACTTTCGAAGTATCCAAAGGAAGTGCATCGGCCTGGGTGTAACTGTGGTACGGAACAACATCCTGATAATGCGGGGCAGATTCATGCAACTTCCTGTGAATGAATCTGAACTGACCGTCCGTTACCTTCCAAACATTTCCGTGCTCGCCCACATCTTCCAGATAAACGAAAACAGAACCATCAGGCGTTGACGACCTCAAATAGAGATTAACTTGTGGATGCCCCGTAATTTCGATGTCTTCGCTAAGCACCGGAGCCGAGAATGTCAGCGTAATGCTGTCTTCCGATGCTGCATTTGAGTAGCTAACACCATGATGGCCGGTATCAAAGTTCCATCGACAATCCAATCCCAATGAATGAGTGGTGTCGACTTCATATGAGGTGAATGCCTGTTGATTGTCCACCATAGTCCAATCAGCTTTGGAGTTTGAACTGAAGTAAAGTGGTTTTCTTTCCGCAGGAACGGGCCATGCATCAGCACTCTTCCATGTGTTTTCAACCATGGTATAGTAATACACCCGGGGTGATCGGTCCAGCCCGTTGTCCATTCCCTTCAGATGAAAATCGAAGAAACGAACCACTTCCTTCAGATCATCGTGTTCGCTTCTGTTGGCCATATTCGGACTCACATTGGCGCCACCGCCATGGTTCCAGGGGCCAAGTCTAAGTCGGTTTTGGCCGTTGTTCAAATTGATGAACTGTCGGACGGCCGCATGGGCAAATGCCGCATCCCACCAACCACTCCACGAGTAGATGGCCGCGCCCGAAGCCCTTATCTTATCTGCAAAAACGTGCGGACTGAGCACATCGCGAACTCTAAAATCGCCATTTAACGTGAACACATCATCCATGAATTCGGCAGTTCCTCCTTCGGTTCGGTGATAATGGTTGCACGAATGCTGGGCAATGATCTTCTCGGTATCCCTTTTGCTGAATCCCTTCACTCGTTCTACGCCATAGGACAGAGCTGCCCCTCTGATGTCGCGGCTTGGCGGGATGACGTTCTTATCTAGGCTCTCGCAGAAATCGCCATACTGGCTTATGAACTGATGGAAGTAGATTCCACCAGGTGCCGAAACGTCATCGTAAATATCCCAAAGTGAATAAGTTGGCACAATGGCCTTCAAATTGGGATGTTGGTTGTAAAGGGCATACAAGGCTGTATTTCCGATGTAAGAGACTCCGGTTGCGCCAACATTTCCATTACACCAAGGTTGCGAAACCACCCAATCGATCATGTTCTTGCTGTCCAGCACCTCGCGCGTATCGCAGAGTGTAAGTGTTTTTTCGCCTTCGGAAGCCCCGCTGCCACGTACATCAATCGTCACCAGAGCGTAACCATATTTAGGTAGGTCGATCACCGGAAAATTGGCCGTGTGTGGAACTACGTCAAGCATATTGGTGAATGGCCATTTGAGCCCAACGCCTCGCCAATAGCGGGTTTGGAATAACACAGCCGGAATTTTTTCATCGCGTTTCAGGCCTTTGGGCAGATACACGTTAACAGCTAGGTGCACGCTGTCCTCCATCATCACATAGAAAGACCTTTTCGTATGGCCTTTATACGCCATCTCCCTGTCGTAAATTGGCGATTGGATCTCGTGATTCACACTGTCAGGTTCGGGACCAGCTGACGCGTGACCGATGGAATATAGGGTCATGGCCATCACGGCCAAAAAAGATCTTCGTATCATTTTCATTAGGGGGTCGCAAATATACTGTGCCTAATCTGTTTATTCTTAGGGTGTTAGTGATTGTTCGCTTGATTTTTGTCACTTTGCGTGAATATTATGGGCAAGCGCATTTTGATAGCGCCCTTAGATTGGGGCTTAGGGCACGCCACTCGGTGTATTCCGCTTGTCCAATACCTAGTTTCCATTGGCCACCATCCGATAATTGCTGCTTCAGGGCGACCGAAAATGCTCTTGAAATTGGAGTTTCCGGATGTGGAGACCGTTGAGTTTGAAGGTTATGATATCTCTTATCCGGAAGGAAGTGGTATGGCGTGGAAAATGTTCAGGTCGATACCTCGCATTCTGAAACGGATTGAACAGGAACATGCTGAACTTGACCGTCTTATTGACACCCTGAGGTTGGATGCCGTCATTTCAGACAATCGGTTCGGTCTATATACTGATCGGATTCCGTGTGTTTATATGACCCACCAGGTTATGATAAAAGCACCCTTTTTCGAATCGTTGCTGCACAGAATGCATCTGGCCTACATGCAGAGATTTACGCAGGTCTGGGTTCCAGATTCGATAGAGAACGGCCTTTCTGGGGATCTCGGTCACAAGTACGCATTACCCGAAAACGGAAAGTTCGTTGGTCCGCTTTCGCGCTTCAGGCCGCTGCAAGTTGAAAACACCTCGGATATTCTGGTTATCATTTCTGGACCAGAACCTCAGCGCACACGATTTGAAAAACTGGTTTTGAAGCAGTTGCAAGGGTTTGAAGGAAAGGTGGTTGCAGTTCTAGGCACGCCTGATCAGGAAATTGATAGAATTGAAGGGAATGTCCGTGTGGTTTCTCACTTGAATGCGCTTCAATTGCAACGAGAATTGGCAGCAGCTAGATTGGTCGTTTCGAGATCCGGCTATTCAACCATCATGGATCTATCGGCATTGGGTAAACAGGCGGTCTTTGTGCCCACCCCAGGTCAAACAGAGCAGGAATATTTGGCCAAGAAGTTCAATGAAGAGGGGAAGCACATGATGATGAAGCAATCTGATTTCGGCCTTAAACGGGCGTGGGACCTTCGGTCAGAATTCACAGGATTCAGTGCCACCGAGGTAGAAACCTACAAAGCAGCTGTCGACCAACTTATCAGTTTGCTTTCCTAAGTGTGAAAGTGAACTTGGTGCCGTGGTTCTCTCCGGTCTGCGAATGAACCTTAAGGATCTGGTCGTGGGCCTCGATGATGTGTTTCACAATGGCCAATCCAAGTCCAGAACCGCCCGCGTTCCTGTCCCGGGCCTTATCGATCCTATAGAACCGTTCAAAAATTCGAGGTAGGTGCTTGGCTTCTATTCCCGGTCCGTCATCGGTCACTTCGCAGAGAATGTGCTCGTCCATGTCATGAAAACCCAGTTTCACCGTTCCTTTTTTGTTTCCGTATTTGATGCTGTTGTCCATCAGATTGATGTAAACCTGTCTGATCTGATGACCATCGGCCATCACATGGACAGGTTTGTCATATCGCTCCGAAAACTTGACCGTCATGTTCCGTTGGTCGGCCTTCATTTCCTCCATTTCCATCACCTCCTTAGCCAATTCAACGATGTTTATCCGTTCAAGATTCATTTCCAACCGACCCGATTCAAGGTTTGAGATAGAATCCAGGTCTTCAACCACTGATATCAATCGTTCGATGCTTTTCTCTGCCCGTTTCAAGAATTTCCGGTTTATCTCTTCGTCCTCCAATCCTCCGTCAAG
Organism: Chryseobacterium gleum; assembly: GCA_945874195.1. Classification (GTDB taxonomy): domain Bacteria; phylum Bacteroidota; class Bacteroidia; order UBA10329; family UBA10329; genus UBA10329. The sequence goes on along the minus strand of CAMCFW010000001.1, from coordinate 6,396 downwards.
CAAGGTGTGAACGTAACCTTGAATGTTGAATATCGGGGTCTTCAGTTCATGTGAAACATTGCCTAGGAAATCTCTTCGATAAAGTTCCTGTTCCTTTAATAACTCGATCTCGCTCTTCTGCGTTTCAGCCCAATCGATCACTTCACGGTTCACTTTTTCGAGCGCATTGCTATCGCTTGCCAAGAACGATTTTAGTGTGGACTTTGGTTTATTAAGGTCGTAGATGGTCTTGTAAATCAGCTTTATCTTCTCGTAAATGAACCGATTGATCACAAAACGCACGATCAGATATCCTGCCAACAGTACCAGAATGAACGTGATCAAGGCGCGCAGGCCATCGAAATGCTTAAGCCAGATCAGGTCGAGCAATGAAGAAAGAAAGGTGATGATTGCCGCTAAGGCCAACGAGGCCAAAAGCGAATGATCATGCTGACCAGAGTCACTCAATGTATTGGACTATTGTTCGAATTTGTACCCTACTCCTTTGATGGTGCGGATGGCCGAATTTCCGATTTTCTCGCGAAGTTTTCTGATATGAACGTCAATGGTCCTGTCGCCCACCACAACATCGTTGCCCCAAACAGAATTAAGGATCAGATTTCTGGCAAACACATGCCCTGGTTTTGAAGCAAGAAGAGCCAGAAGTTCGAATTCCTTCTTTGGCAAGGTCAGCTCTTTGCCTTCGAACTCAACCACGTATCTGTTCCTGTCCACTTTTAGTCCAGTGCGTGTTTCGAAAATGGGCTGTTGGTCTATCGGATTATTTCTTCTGAGCAAGGCCTTTATGCGACTTACCAGTACTCGGGGTTTGATCGGTTTGCTTATGTAGTCATCAGCCCCCGCATCGAAGCCGGCAATCTGCGAGTAATCCTCGTTCCGGGCGGTGAGGAACGCGATAAGCGTGTTTTGCAACCCTGGTATATTCCTTAGTTCCTTGCAGGTTTCAATTCCGTCCATTTCGGGCATCATCACATCAAGAATGATCAGATCGGGAGTGAATTTCTGAGCAATCTCAATCGCCTTTTTGCCCGAGGATGCGGTATGCACGTTAAGATCCTCCTTCTTGAGATTGTATTCTAAGAACTCAAGGATGTCTTCCTCGTCATCAACTATCAGAACAGTACGATTATCATTCATTCTAGTGCGATTTTCGAGGTAAAATTGGTCATCTTCGGTTGAGTTGCTGTTAACCTACCATTAACATTCAGACAATTGTTGGTCACTCCAAAACCGTCATCAACACTTCCTCAATTCGCGTGCTTTCCACTTTGGTCACCGTAAATTCAAACCGATCTACCCGGATCACTTCGTTCAGGTCTGGAATGCTCTGATGATGTTGAATGATATATCCTCCAAGGGTGCTGTAGTCGTTCGATTCTGGAAGGCGAACATTGAATTCGCGATTGATGTAGTCGATTTCCAACCTGCCAGAAAACCGATATTGATTGTTGCCAATTTTTTCTTCTGTCAGTTCTTCAACGTCATGTTCATCCTCAATGTCTCCGAAGATCTCTTCAATGATGTCTTCCACGGTTATCATTCCGGCCGTTCCTCCGAATTCGTTGAGTACCACGGCAACACTTCTACGCTGTTGCCCGAACTGCTTCAACAGGTCTTTTGCACTCATGCTTTCTGGAACAAGGGCAATGGGCCGAATGATGCTTCGGATGGTTTTGGGCCGTTGGAAAAGTTCGAACGAGTGAACATATCCGATAATGTTGTCAATGTCATCCCGATAAATGAGGATCTTCGACAGTCCGGTATCTACCAACTTATCTCTCAGATCATCAATGTCGGTTTCAATTGACATGGAGATGATCTCGGTGCGTGGAATCATGCATTCGCGCACTTTCAGATCGCTGAAGTTCAGGGCGTTACGGAAGATCTGAATCTCGCTATCTGTATTCTCCTCCTCATCGTTATGGCCGAATTCATTCACATAATCGTCAAGGTCAGAACGTCCAAAGGTCATCTTCTCTTCATTGAACTTCACTTTGAAAAGCGCGGTAAGAAGTTGTTTCGAAAAACGGTCGATGACCCAAACCAAAGGGTAAAGCAAAATGTAGAACACCTTGGCAGGAACCGCAAAAATGTCGAGCATCCGGTTCGGATTGATCCTGAAAAAGGCCTTAGGGAGGAATTCGGCTGTTATCAGAATGAGCAGGGTGGATAGAATGGTCTGTAAGATCAGAATGGCCGATTCAGTTTCGGTGAAAGTTCGGATCCAAGGCTCCAACACCTTCGCCATGGTGATCCCATAAAGCACAAGTGCTATGTTATTCCCTACCAGAAGCGCACTTATGAATTTTGAAGGTTGAGCCAGCAGGTCGCCAATTATGGAAGCAGTGAGGCTGCCCTTTTTACGGTCGACCTCTATCTTGAACCGATTGGCAGAAATAAAAGCGATCTCCATTCCGGAGAAGAAGGCCGAAAGGACAAGACAAACAAGAATGATGATCAGCGAGCTCACTCCTTAGTTACTTGGTTAGTTGTTTCAGACTCTTGAAAGCGAATGCGTTGTCGCCTTCTGAAGGCATAGAAAATGGCAGCCACAAAGGCTCCGGCCAGAAACCATTTGGTGCCTTCCCAGCCAATGGTGTTGAATTGATAGATGGCCATTCCCACCGAAAAGGCCATGATGACCAACCATGCCATTTCAAGGATTTTCAGAACTCTCAGCATCTTTTAGATTTATGGTTCCCTTTATATTCTTAATGCGGTATTTGGTGAAATCCTGATTGGATTCCAATCCATGGCCGAAGATAACTTCATCTTCGGTTGTGATCTTCACAAATTCGTCAGTTCTTATCTTCTCGGTCTTCTTTTCCCAAATAAGGTGTTCTGTGTTGAGAGTTTCACCTTTCCTGTTCACCACCACAACATTTTCTTTGGCCTCCATCACGTCTGAATTCTCGTGGCTGATCGCGTAGTTTGAACTCAGTTCAGACTCCACCGTCCCCATATTGTTGTAAAACCGAACATGAACGCCACCTGTCATTTCGATGTATGGATCGGTGCCCACGAAACGCTCCAGATGTTTGGCATCCAGTATCACTTTAAGCCGAGCAGAATCGGAGTAGATGATTCGAACGCTGTCTGCTGTTTCTATGGGCAATATCTGGGTCTGAGTAAGCGTGTTCACTTCTTCCATGTCGTTTACACAACCACTCCAGATTAGCGTAAAAAGAAAAAGGCAAGAGAACAATGGTCCTCTCACCTTTTTTAAGAATGCACTGATCAGATCAGTCAGCAAATCGGGCTGTGGTTTCTGTGGATATCCAACCACCTACTGTTACCGAAGCTCCGGATTCGAGGTTTATGAAGAAACAATCCTTTTTCATCGGATAGTACTTTCGGCAGCTCGAGATCTTGCTGTTTGCAGTTTCGGCAATGCTAGCGTCTATCGAACGAGCTTTAACATACATGTCTTCGGCTGCCCATATTCCGTATTTGCGGCTGCAATCATCGTTTCCGCAGCTCGAGGATGTGCCCAGATACAGGTCGCCAATGTAGATGAATGGTTCTCCCCATCCTGATTTCAGGCCGGCAGCTTCAAGGGCTGTCGAGCGGGCTTTGCTGTAATTCTTTGCACCTCCGTAAACTTTGGCCAGTTTCAACATTCTGTCGGCTTTTTCGGCCTTGTCCTGCGTCAGTTTCACCGATTCTTCAAGGTACTTGGCGGCTTCAGAATCGTTTCCTTTTTTGGCATTGGCTTCATACAAGTTGTAAGCAGCCGTGGCATTTGGACTTAGTTTGTAAAGCTTTTCGGACGTGCTCAAATAGAACGGATGGTTGGTCCAGTTACGTTTCACCATCATGGTCGAAACTTTTTCGAGCAGGGCAGTGTCTTTCGGATTGGCATCGACCTTCGGCTGCATCATGAGAATGTACTGATCTTCTTGAGCTATCCGTTCGAAGTTCTGGTCGACCAGGTCATTCACCTGCTTCAGTTTTTTGAAATCGCTGTTCTCGATCGTGGTTCCCGGTTCAAATTTCTTGTACTGATGCGCGAAAATGACCGATACCTTATCATACAGGTCATACATCACTTCCATTTCCACCTGCTTGGCAACCAAACGCTTCATTCCGGCCAAGTAGAGTTTCATGATCACGTAGGCATCGGTCTCCAATTTGCTTGTCTCCATGGATTGAAGCAGCACATCGAATGCAGCAGTGTAGTCGCCTTCAGAATAATCATACATGTACATGCCTTTTTGTCCCAGTGCATAGCCTTTGTCTTCAGGATATATCGCGATCCGCTTGTCATAGACCATATAAAGGGTGTCCATATAGGCCTTCTTCATGGCTGGATCTGCCGCATGTTTTTTGATCTGATCTTCTATGATGGTCGGACCGTTTATCACAATATTCTTGGTCGATTCTGGGCAGTTGAAAAACACCCATCGCCAACCTGGAAGGGCATCCTGATAGTTTTTCTGCTTGTAGTATTCGCGATAAAGCGACAGGTTTTCTTTGCACTTTTCCGGTTGGTCACCGAATTTTTCGTCCTGTGCAAAGGCGTTTGTAGTTCCCAACACCACCAGTTGAACAAGTACAAACATCGAAACGTTGTTAAGTGTAGTACCGAAATTTTTCATCATCATTCGTATTTGCGTTTTATAAACCATCTATCATTTAAAGTGAAACCTAATTTGAAGTTCCAATAATTTTCGAGAAGCAGATCGCGCTGTGTGGTTCCTCGTTGTCCCCACTCTACAGCAAAATTGATCATGCTCTGCATAAACCTGTCTCCACCTGCTCGGCTTCTTCTTAGCGGGAAGCCAAAACCAAGAGTTATGCCATATTCTGGAATCTGGATGTCATTGAGCTTGTATTGGCTCATTGCGTAATGACCACCTATGCGATAATGCATCTTGCCGAAGTAGGCCCAAAATCCTCTGTTCGATTCTGGCACAGAAGGCTTGTATTCGAGTCCTGCCGAAGTTTTCCAAGCATCAGCCAACGAATCGTTACGTCCGTTCACATCTCTATAGGTGCTCCATAGTTCTTGCGAATGTTCAACTCCGAACAGCCACTTGTCACTTTTCTTCCAAGTAAGACCAAAGCCGTATTTCCAAGGCATGGTGATGTGACCGCCTTTCACGTTACTGAAAGAAATGGTGTCGCGGAAGAGATCTTCCCCAAAAGTGGTCAGCGTATATGTTCTTGCAATTGCGGTGTTATTGGCCCTTACGTTCATTGGATGGGCGAATGTGGCACCAAAGGTGAGCACGTGCAGATTTTTCCGGGCCCTGACAGACCCGTCCTTTCTGCGCATCGGGGTGCCATCTGTTGTTCGGATGGTGTCCTTGTTGAAGACCAAGGTATACTGAACCCCATAATCGGTGTAGAACCCTCCGACATCCGTATATCGCTCCGATTTGACGTTGAAAAAATAAGTGCTGTCAAACTCCACTCGTTGAACTCGGTTCATGCGTCCGAACAGATACGATGCGTTCATGCCGATGGAAAGGTTTTTCAACGGCTTTAAGCCGATGCCAACGAAAAATTGGCTCAGTCCGCCATTACCTTGGAATTGGTAATCGATATCGCCAAAAAGCGTGTCGTTGCCTACAACTGCCTCTGAGGCCGAATAGTTGATGCTGCTGAACTCTCTTAGCCCGAAAGCGCCACCCCAAAGTATCCGTTTGTTCTCCTCGGCCAGAATCCGGTCGCCAATGGGTCGCGAATCAATCGAATCCTTTGGTGTTTTCACCTTTATATGAAGGATCGGAAAGCCGAAAGCGAAATAAGAAAGGTTCGCCTTATTCACGTTCTGCGAAGCTGAGCTGGTTGAGATGGTAGCGGTGTTAGCGTATATGCCGATATCGAAGGCGGTGAACCCGATGGATGTATAAGAGGCCGGATTCAGAAAATTGACCAGATATGGAATGCTGTCCTCTCGCATGGCAATGCTCATTCCGCCTATTCCGGCCGAACGCACATTTGCGCCATTGTTCATGTTTCCCAGTCCATATCGCGCATAGGGCGAATTGTTGGCGGGTTGTGCTTTTGCTTCAAAGCTCACACCACCAAGTAGAATGAATAACGCTAATTGAAAAGCTGGTCTAAGAATTATATAGGTAAATCTCATTTATGCCTCGAAGGACGAGCAAAAGGTCTGCAAAGATGTGAGAATTAAGTTCATTTACAAAAAAGGGAAGATCTCCGCCTGTAGCCACGGTTTTCAGCCTTGGATGTAACGCACGCATGGTGTCGATCATTGTGCTGATCTCAAATAACATTCCTTGCTGAACGCCAAGCCGCAGCGCATCGTTGGTCGAACGGCCGATGGGACCTTCCAACTTCATTGGGTTCAACATGGGCAGTTTTGCCGTGTAGTTGTTCAGAGCCGCAAATCGCATCTGCATGCCAGGGCTGATGTTGCCACCTTCA